>CAYXMO010000027.1:0-18420 GCA_964465935.1 uncultured Rhizobium sp. | reverse complement strand
ACATGGTGACGACGCCGTACTTGGCCTTGCGCCGCCGCCCTTCGAGCAGCAGGTGGCCGGTCATGCGCGCCCCCGACATGCCATAAGGATGGCCGATCGAGATCGCGCCGCCGTCGACGTTCATCTTGTCGTGCGGGATGCCCAGCGTGTCGGCGCAATAGAGCACCTGGCTGGCGAAGGCTTCGTTGAGTTCCCACAGGTCGATATCGGCGACGGTCAGGCCGTGGCGCTTGAGCAGGCGCGGCACCGCATAGACCGGGCCGATCCCCATCTCGTCCGGCTCGCAGCCGGCGACCGCGAACCCCCGGAAAATACCGAGCGGCGCGATGCCGCGCCTGGACGCTTCGGCGCCGTCCATCACCGCCACCGCGGCAGCGCCGTCGGCGAACTGCGAGGCGTTGCCGGCGGTGATGTATTTGCCCTGGGCGACCTGCTGGCCGCCCTGGAACACCGGCTTGAGCGCCTTGAGGCCTTCCAGCGTCGTGTCGGGCCGGTTGCCCTCGTCGCGGTCGACCGTGACCTCGACGATGCTTTCCTGCCCGGTCGCCTTGTCGAGCTTCTTCATCTTGGTCTTGAGCGGCACGATCTCGTCCTTGAACTTGCCGGCCTGCTGCGCCGCGGCGGTGCGGCGCTGGCTTTCCAGGCTGTATTCGTCCTGGCGGTCGCGGGAGACGTGATAGCGCTCGGCGACGATCTCGGCGGTCTCGATCATCGCCATCCACAGCGCCGGCTTGACCTGCAGCAAATGTTCCTCGGTGATGTTCTTGACGTTCATCCCGCCCATCTGCACCAGGCTGATGGACTCGACGCCGGAGCCGATGGCGACCGGCGTGTCCTCGGTCATGATCTGCTGCGCTGCCATGGCGATGGCCTGCAGGCCAGAGGAGCAGAAGCGGTTGATCGTGGTCCCGGCGGTGCTCACCGGGCAGCCGGCCCAGATCGCGGCGTTGCGCGCCACGTTCATGCCGGTGGCGCCTTCGGGCTGGGCGCAGCCCATGAACACGTCCTCGACTTCGGCGGGATCGATCTTGGCGTTGGCGATGGCGTGCTTGATGGCGTGGCCGCCCATGACCGCGCCATGGGTCATGTTGAAGCCTCCGCGCACCGATTTGGCGAGGCCGGTGCGGGCAGTCGAAACGATGACGGCTTCTTTCATGGCGGGCTCCGCTCGGCAAAAGGGCAGGCGAAACTACCCCGTCCGGCAAGCCAGGGCAAAACCGTCAGCGCGGGGCGGGCGCGCCGTCCTGGCGGTCGGGATCGCGCGCCCAGTAGACATAGGACATCGCGACGGAGACGGCGACGTTCGCCAGCGTCAGTCCGATGAGGATGAGCAAGGCGATTTTCATCGGCAGCACCAGCAGCGCCGCGAGCGTCGCCGCGCCGGTGATTACGAACAGCTTGCCGCAGAGCCGGTGCGTGCGCTCCCAGGAATACTCGCTCGACAGCGTCCACGGCGTGCGCACCCCGGCGAAGAAGTTCGAGCGCGTCTTGCCCAGGTAATTGCCCATGACGATGAACAGGATCGCCAGGGCGCCCGCGACGACCGCCCCGGCATCGACCGGCGCGTGCAGCGCGGCGGCGATCGCCGCGCCGTGCGTCGCGCCCAGCAGGGCGACGATGCCGATCCAAACCGCGCGATAGAATTTGGCGCTGCCGGCGAGGTTGAGCCTGCGCGGCTCGATGCGCGGGATGACCGCCAGAAGCGCCGTGATGCCGATGGCGACGAGGGGCATAGCGAACAGCCCGATGCCTTTGGCGGCGAAACGGTCGGGCCGGCCGTCGATCCCGAAATGCACCGGCATCAATGCCCCGGGCGGGAGCATGCTCCACGCCCACAGGCTGAGGCCCAGCATGGCGGCGATCAGCGCGAAGCTGACGATCAGCGGCAGGCGGATGTTCATGACGTGCTCTCCTTGCCCATGCCCGCCAGTTCCATCAGCGCGGCGGTGGCTTCTTCCAGGACGCTCATGTTGACGCGGTAGAGAATGGTGGTGCCCTGCCGCTCGGTGGTGACGAGGTCGGCGGCCTTGAGCACTGCGAAATGGCCCGACAGCGTCGGCTTGGCGAGATCGAAGCGGTCGGCGATGTCGCCGGCGCTCATCGCCCGCTTGCGCAGCAGCTTGAGCACTTTGCGGCGCACCGGATGCGCCAGGGCATCGAACACATCGCTCATATTTCGGTATTTAGGGAAATACCGAAATAAAGTCAAGAGGCGCGGAGTCACTGCGTCGCCGCGCTGCTCCTGGCGCGCAGATAGGCTGGGTAGCGCAGGCTGAAGGTCAACGCCAGGGCGAGCGCGAACAGGCCGGCGACCGCCGCCGTCGTCACCGACACGATGGGCAGGAAGATCGCGGCGGCATCGGCTGCCGTCATCAGCGCCAGCGCCGCCACCCAGACCGCGGTCACGACATAGTTGGTGCGCAGGAACAGCGCCGTGTTCCACTCGTCCGGCGCCGTCTGCTCGCGGGCATATTGCAGCGTGAACGGCTCATGCCACACCAGCGAGGCGATCATGATCGCCAGCAGGCCGCCATCCACCGCCAGCAGCACGCTGCCGAAGGACAGGCTGGGCTGCACGAAGCCCTTGTAGAGCGCGAGCAGGCCGAACAGCACGGTCGAGCCGGCGTCGAGCGTCTTGAGCACTTGGGTGTCGAGGAAGGAGCGCATCCCCAGCGTGAACGCCGCGGCGAACGCTGCCCACAGCGCCACGTCGGGCGACAGACCCATCAGCACGGCAAAGAGGATGAACGGCACGAAGCCGAGCACCAGGTTCATGGCCGACCGCTCTTAGGAAGGAAAACGCCGGGGCGGAAAAAAGCGCCCCGGCGCCGGTTGGTCAGTGCCCCGCGCTCATCGCATATTTGTTGCCGGCGTAAAGCAGCCACAGATGCTGCGCCTTGGCGGTGCCGGGCGACGGATTGCTGACGGCGTTGAAGGCCGCGACCGCGTCGGCCGCCTTGCCTTGCAGCATCAAGGCCTGGCCGAGCACCATGTTGGCCTCGTTGGCGTTGGTCTTGGGTCCGCCCTTCTGCAGGGCGCGGCGCGCCGCCGCTTCGGCGTCGGCATAGCGGCCATAGCCGTAGAGCGTCTCGGCCGCCTTGAGGTCGAGCTCGCCGGTCGGCGATTTCTGCGCGATGCCGACGAAGCTGTCGATGGTCTTGCGGTCGGCGGCGGCGCGGCCGCGCACGTCGGCCGGCACCGGCAGGCCGCCGGCCTGCAAGGCCGCTTCGGCTTCGACCGGATAGCCGATCGAGAGGGCGAGCGACGACATCACCTTGTAGTCCTCGCTATGGGCGGTCGCCTTGACCACCGGGCGCAGGCGATAAATGTGCAGCGCTTCGAAGTCCTTGATGCCTTTGACACCGAGCGAGAAGTCGATCAGCTGCCCCCATTCGTCGGCGTCGTTGTAGTAGGTGACGATCTGCTCGAGCGTCTTGAGCGCCGCGTCCTGCTTGTTGGCCTTGAGCTGGGCGCCGAACAGCACTTCGAGGCCGCCGCGGTTGGGCGCCTCGCCCGCCGGCGTCGCGGCGACGATCTGGCTCGCGGTCGCTTCGGCGTTGGCGAAATCGTTCGAGTAGTAATAGGCCTGCGACAGGCTGGCGAGGACCAGCGGATCGGGCTTGCCGCCGAGCGCGAGGAACGCCTTGGAGAACTTGATCCCGTCGGGGTAATGCTTCTGCTCGGTCGCGAGCAGGGCGGCGATGCGGATGTTGTTGGCCTTGTTTTCCGGCGGTTCCTGGTCGTTCAGCGGCGAGTTCGCCATCGCGACGAACGCGATCTCGGCGTTGGGATGGTCGTTCAGCTTGATATAGGCGTTGCCGAGGAATTCGTTGATCTTGAAGGTGTCGTAGTCCGTCTGGTCGGGCAGTGCCTGCGCCTGCTTGATCAGCACCAGCGCGCCGGCATAGTCGTTGGCCGTCATCGCGTCCTGGGCCGGCTTCAGGAGCTTGCCGACCGCGGCGCTCACGCTCGGTCCGGAGGACTTGGCGATGGCCGGTGTCAGCGGCGCGGTGACGGCAAAGGCGGCGGCGGTGCCGAGCAGGCACGCCATAAGAGCGGCCCGGACGATGCGCTTATTCATGAAAGGTCCTCACTTGGCTGGATAAAAGTGCGCTTGAGCGACCCCTCGCATGGCGCATCTTCTTTAGGTTTGCAACTTTAGTGTGGCGGACGCGCATTTCCAATGCGCCGGTTCCCGATATTGCGGTGCAGCGTGAAACCGCCTATCCCTTTTTTCAAGATGAGCGACGTTTTGACCACGCTTCCGCCCGGTGCCGAAAACATCTCGCGGGGCGGATTCAACCTGCACGCCGGCCCGATCTGGCGCCTTCCCGCGGAGGGCGAGGTCTTCCGCTTCGCGCTGCCGGTGACCGGCAAGCACATGAACGGCTCGGGCAGCGTTCATGGCGGCGTGCTGATGACCTTCGCCGACATTTCGATGAGCCAGAGCAGCCGCGCCGCCACCGGCGCGCAAAGTTGCAGCACGGTGTCGCTGACCTGCGACTTCGTCGGCCCCGGCAAGGCGGGCGACATCCTGGAAGCCCGCGTGCGCGTCACGCGCAAGACCCGCACCATGGTGTTCCTCGGCGCCGACATCGTCGTGGGCGCGCGCGTCGTCGCGGTCGCCACCGGCTTGTGGAAGATCGGCTGAGATGACCGCGCCGCCGGGATTCGTGCAGACGCGGCTGATCGATCCCTTCGAAATCCATGTCGGCCCGGTATGGGAGCAGGGCGGGAAGGGCGCGCGCCGTTTCGGCCTGCGCGTCGCCAAGGAGCACGTCAACATGCGCGGCGTCGTCCATGGCGGCATGCTGATGACCTTCGCCGACGCCGCTTTCGGGCAGGCGGCCTGGGACGCCTGCGATCACGCCGACGTCGTGACGCTCAACATGCAGAGCCAGTTCCTCGGTCCCGCTAGGGAAGGCGACTGGCTGGAAGTGCTGCCGGTGCTGACGCGCCGCACCCGCTCGCTGATCTTCCTGCGCGGCGACTTCACGGTCGAAGGCGCCGCGGTCTTCTCGGTGTCGAGCGTGTGGAAGATCCTGGGAGCGGACTAGATGGAAGATCGCGTTCTGCAGCTGCTGTCGGCGCAGAAGGGCCATTTCCTCCTGGAATCCGGTCATCATGGCGATCTGTGGTTCGATCTCGAAACGCTGTGCCTGCATCCCGCCGCGCTGCAGGCGCTCGCCGCCGAACTCGCCGAACCGCTGGCGGCGCGCGACGTCGATGTCGTCTGCGGTGCGCTGGTCGAAGGCGCCTTCGTCGCGCTGCTAGTGGCATTGCAACTGGGCAAGCCGTTCGTCTATGCCGAGCGCTTCGCGCGCCCGAGCGGCGACGGGTTGTTCCCGGCCGGCTATCGCATACCGGCGGTGCTGCGTGCCGGCCTGCGCGGCAAGCGCGTTGCGCTCGTCAACGACGTGATCAATGCCGGCTCCGCGGTGCGCGGCACCTATTTCGGCCTGAAGGACTGCGGCGCGGAAGTCGTCGATATCAGCGCCCTGCTGGTCCTGGGTGACGCCTTTCCCGCCTTCGCTGCCGAGCACGGCGTTGCGCTCCACAGCCTGGCGGCAATGCCGAACCATCTGTGGACGCCTGACGCCTGCCCGCTTTGCGCGCAAGGACTGCCGCTCGAGGACCGCGGCGCCTACGCTGCGAGCCTCGCCGGCCATTAAGCTTATGCTTTGAAGCCTGCCTCTTGCGGTTGAGCCGGCCGGTATTGCCGGGCATTCTGTGCCTGCGCGACAGGGACCCAGGGTCTTGACGTCCAAGCCGATACCGCCACCGCTGATTGTCTGGAGCGGCAAGCCTTCGCCGTCCGTGCAGGCCAAGCTGCCGCCGGTGCCGCCGCCGCCGCGCACCGCGGGTCCTGCTGTCGCGCCGCCAGCCGTCGTTTGGGGCGCCAATGCGCGGCCGGCGCAGCCCAAGCTGCCGCCCGGCGCGATCCAGGCCAAGCAGTTTTCGAGGCCGTCCGTCCCGCCGCCGCCCGTTGTCTGGAGTCGTCCGCCACAGCCTGGGATGCCGCAGGCCAAGAGCGCGCCGCCTTTCGCGACGGCGCAGGCCAAGATGCCGACCAGCGCTCAGCCGGCCCCGCGTCACACACCGCCGCCGCATCGCGTGTGGCCAGCCGCGCCGCGCGGCGGCGTGGTGCAAAGAATGAATTTCCCCTCGGGCAACCTTTTTCCGATTTCGAGCTTCGCGCAGAACGTTTTCAACACGTCCGGAGACGTGATGCAGGATGATTTGGACGGCAATTCCAAATCGTCGGGCCGGCAAAAGTTCTGGACCGAATCCGAAGCCAACGACACCAGTCTGCAGAACAAGTATTTCACGGAGTTGGGCGGTGTCATTGCCTTTCTCAAGATCAACGGCCAGACGGTGTCGGTCGGCCGCAACAGCAAGGCCGGCGCCAAGTTCGAATTCCACGACATCGGCTACGAGAACCAGGGCGGGCTGAAGGACAATTTCCACGCCGAGGACTGGTGCCTCGAGGCGTTTCGCGACGTCGTGCGGCGCTCCAAGCTCTCCTTGGCCGATTATCTGAAGAAGCACTATTCCGCCAGCGGGAATACCGGACAGGGCGGCAAGCACGTCTTCAGCCTGCGCATCAGCTTTTCCTCCTGCCTCGGCTGCACCGTCACGATCCAGAAATTCAAGCTCTGGCTCAACACCGAGCTCGGCGTCACCAATTTCATCTTCCGGGTGAAATTCCTGCGGCCTTACAAGCTGGCCGTGACATCGACGAATTCCAATTCGCAGTCGGTGAAGAACTTCGTCAGTTCGATCGGTTATTTGGACAAGCACGGCATCTATGTCCGGATGCATCCGGAAGATTCGACCGGCAGTTTCACCGGCACGATCCCCAAGAGCGAACTCCTGGGAGTCAACAATGAGGGTGTGAGCAACACGCTCGGGGTCAAGCAATTGGGCTGGCTGACCAAGACCTGGACGGAGCAGGGCGCGAACCGCAAGGGCAAGCCGTCGAGCTCGCTCCTGTCCACGACGAGCCTGACGCCGGTGGCGACACAGATCTACATGCCGCCGCTGTTCCATCCCGGCAAGCACGTGCCGAGCCTCTATTGCAGCAAGCGGACGCTGGGGGGAAAGAAGTGCTCGCGTAAGGCGACGAAACCTGGCGGAACGTGCTGGCAGCACAGATAGCGCGGCCGCCGCTGCGATCTTCCTGGGGCTTGTGCGGCAGCGGGTCGAGGCGTCCTCAGACCTGCTTGAATTGCCTCAGCGCGGCATGTGCGCTCACCAGCGCGAACGCGAGGCTCGCGGCGGCGAGCAGCGCCTGTGGCATGACCGAGTGCCCGACCGCGGAAAGCGCCGTTGCCATGGGAATGTGAAAGCGCGCCGCGAACTCGCCTGCTGCGGTCAATTTCGAATTGATCGCGTTCGAGAGCGCCGCGTAGAGCGAGGACTGCTCGACCGGACCCAATTCGTAGAGAAACGCGAACGCGGCATATCCGAATGTCGCAGCAAAGGGGGACAGTGCGTAGGAGAGCACCGACCAGAGCGGTCTGGACCGTTCGGCAAACGACTCTTGCGTGGCGCAAAGCACGCAGAATGAGGCGACCGCAATCACAGGCACGGCCAGTTGGAGCGGCAGGAGGGCATCGACGACTTGGCCGACGGGAAAACCTGCCAGGTTGCAGGATAACGTCATCGCGCCGTAGGCGGTCGCGAATTGCAGCAGCCACAGGCGCAGACCCCAATAAGGCGCGCGATCAAACATTCTTGTGCGGACGGCATGCACCGTTGGGTTCAGACGCAGGACCTTGGATTTTCTCGCCCGGGGATCCGGTTTCCTGAATTGCGCCCGCCACGTCGAGCCATGTCTGAAACGCTTCGCCATCGCCCGCTTCGAGCGCCGCATCCGCCCAGGCAAGCGCGACGTCGACCGCATCGGCGCCGAATTCATCGATGGCGGCCATTGCGGCGCGCGATAGCTCCACGGCGCCCCGGACATCCGGCGCACGGCGTGTCCGGGTTCCGTTCGAAGGCCGCCGCGGCGGGTCTTTGTCGGTCGGATGCGTTCTCATGGTTCGCCCTCCGGTCTCAGAGCGAGCGCAAATGGATGACGATGGAGGTCATGCCGTTGGCAAGCTGAAATTTCGCTCGGTCGAAACCGGGCTGATCGAACAGCGGCCGCGCATCGTTCGAAAAACCGAATGGTTCTTCGGGAATACCCAGCATGTTCACCGCGAACGAACCCGTGCGGTGCACGTCCTGGAACATCTTGATCGCATATACGCCGGGTTTGATGTTCGGTACGGTGACGACGGTTACCGGTGCCTTGGCCGTGATACTCAACTTGGCGATGGGCGGTTGGTCGTGACCGGCATAACTCGCTTCGTCGTAGAGCGCGACCTGCAACAGGCCGCCGCGTTCCGACACGTTCTCCACCCGGATGCTGAGGCTTGCCGATTCAGCGCGCGCGGGCTGCGCATGCAATACGCCGAACGCGGCGAGCAGGCCGATCGACAATCCGGTTCGAACTATTGCTCGCAACAACGCACCATCTCCCCCTCGATACGCGGTCGGAGTGGCAAGGCCGCCATGCTTGCCCCGGCGCGGTCAGATCCAGCGTGCGATGACGGCCAACAACAGCGAGCCGACGATGGCGATCAGAAGCGTTCTGAACGCGATCCAGTTGCTGCGCCTAGATTGTCCGAGCACGATGGTCATGCCGCACGTTCAAGCCCCACTCATCCCGCGGCGGCGCGGGACGCCGCTAACCCCATTTTCCGTCGTCGGCAATTGTATCGAATTTGTATCAAATTGTCTCGAAAATTTGTCAGCGTCAACATCCCGATCTGGTCGGACGGGCCCGCCGGGCGCAAACCAACCCACCCTGTTGCCGCCGAATGGCATTTCTAAACGGCTGGTTAACGAATTGTTCAGGCTAACGGCACGTTTACCGCTCTATGCCTAAGTTCCGTGCATCAGGGGCTGGAGGCTTTTTCCATGGGTCGGCGCGACGCCACCCTTTCGGGCATGCAGGCGCAGGCGCTGTTCCGTCTCGACGGCCGCATCGCGTTCGTCTCGGCGGCGCCAGGCCATCTGGGCCGCGCCATGACGCGCGCCCTGGCCGAGGCCGGCGCCCATGTCATCGTCAACGCGCGCGACGATTCCAAGCTGATGGATTTCGAAGCCGAGCTGCTCGGCGAAGGCCTCTCGGTCGAGCGTGCCGCGTTCGACGTGGCCGACGCCGCGGCGGTGCGCGCCTTCTTCGCCTCGCGCGACCGCCTCGACATTCTCGTCAACAACGCCATCCACATGGAAGGCAAGCCCTTCGCGGTGCTGGAGCCGTCGGACTTCGCCGCCACCTATGCCAGCGCCGTCACTGCCGCGTTCGAAGCGGTGCGCGCCGCCCATCCTGCCCTCAAAGCCGGCGCCGCCGCGAACGGGCAGGCGAGCGTCGTCAACATTGCCTCGATGTACGGATTGGTTGCGCCCGATGCGCGGCTCTATGCGCAAGCCGGCCAGCAGAGCCCGTTCCACTACGGTCCCGCCAAGGCGGCGCTGCTCCAGCTCACCCGCCACCTCGCCGCCGAGCTCGGGCCTGAGAACATTCGCGTGAACGCGCTGGTGCCCGGCCCCTTCCCGCGGCCCGAGGTTCAGGCCGCAGACCCCGCTTTCACCGCCCGTCTGGCCGCCCGCACCATGCTGGGGCGCCTCGGCGAGGCGCCGGAGATCGCCGGGCCGCTGCTGTTCCTCGCCGCGCCGGCGGCGTCCTTCATGACCGGCCAGGCCCTGACCGTCGATGGCGGTTGGACCGCCTGGTGAGATAGAAGGAAGGGGCAGCTTGCCGCGATGAACATGGCGTTTCTCTCCTCCTTCAAGATCGGGCCGGACACCACCTACCCGGAATCGCTGCGCCAGCGCCTGCGCGGCTTCCCATTGCTCGATGACGTCAGCGACGCGGCGATCAAGAAGCTGCTCTCCGAAGCCAACTGGTTCGGCCTGCCCGGCGGCATGCTGCTGCGCCGCGACGGCGAGAACGCCCAGGCCGTCTTCCTCGTCATCACCGGCAGCCTCGGCGTCTTCGCCGAGGACGACCGCGGCAAGCGCCGCCTCGTCGCGCATGTCCCGGCCGGCGAGACCGTCGGCGAGATGTCGATGATCTCGGGCAGCAGCGAGCATTCCGCCCAGCTCATCGCGATGCGCGACAGCGAGCTGTTGCGCGTGCCGCCGGCGGCGTTCGACGCGCTGATCGGCCGCCATCCCCGCGTCATGCGCAACATGATGCGCGTCCTTGTCAAGCGCCTGCAGGAGACGACGCGCAACGGTACCGACACGGCGCGGCCCAAGACCTTCGCCATCGTGCCGCTGCAGCCCGGCCTCGACCAGCAGCCGATCGCGCACCGCCTCGCCGGCGCGCTGGTCAACATGGGCTCCAAGGCGGCAGTGCTGGATTCCAGCTGCGCCGACCAGACCGGCGAATGGTTCAACAATTTCGAATCCGGCCACGACATCGTGTTCTATCGCGGCGATGCGCCCGACAGCGCCTGGACGCATCAATGCCTGCGCCAGGCCGACCGCATCTTCCTGCTCGCCCGCGTCGACCAGCCCTTGCCCGAGCATTCGCTCGACCTGCCGGCGCTGAAGGAGCGCGCCAGTGGCTTGCCGCAGCTCCTGCTGCTGCATCCCACCGACAAGAACGAGAACCTGCCCGAGCATTTCGCGGTGCGCAGCGGGCTCTATGAATCGCACCACCATGTCCGCACCGGGCGGCCCGAGGACATCAAGCGCCTGGCGCGCTTTATTTCCGGCCGCGCCGTCGGTTTGGTGCTCGCCGGCGGCGGTGCTCGCGGCTTCGCCCATATCGGCGTCGTCAAGGCGCTGACCGAAGCGGGCGTGCCCTTCGACAATATCGGCGGCACCTCGATGGGGGCACTGATCGCGGCGGGGCTGGCCTGCGAGTGGAGCATCGACGAGCTCACCGACCGGATGCGCGAAGCCTTCGTCGCCGGCAATCCGATCAACGACTACACCTTGCCGCTGATCGCGCTGGTGCGCGGCGCCAAGGTCACCAAGCTGCTGAAGGACAATTACGGCGATCTCAGAATCGAGGAACTGCCCAAGCCGTTCTTCTGCGTCTCCTCCGACCTTACGACCGGCCGCGTCCACGTCCACCGCGCCGGCCCGCTGTGGCGTTCGCTGCGCGCCTCGATCGCGCTGCCGGGCATCCTGCCGCCCGTGACCCATCACGGCCACCTGCTGGTCGATGGCGGGCTGATGAACAATCTTCCCGTCGACGTGATGGCGGAGCGCTCCACCGGCCCGATCATCGCCTCCGACGTCACCGGCGAGATCGATCTGAAAGCCCGCGACGACAAATACGGCGAGCGCCCCTGGTGGTGGCTGATCGGCCAGCGCATGGCGGGCACGCCGTCGATCGTCTCGATCCTGATGCGCGCCGGCACCGTCGGCTCGGAAGTGCAGCGCCGCCTGGCGCGCGAGCAGGCCAACTACATGTTCGAGCCGCCGCTGCCCGGCGTCGGCCTGCGCGACTGGCGCGCCTTCGACCGCTGCATCGCCGAGGGCTACGAGCACGCGCTCAAGGTGATCGACACGCATGGCGTGCCGCTGACCGAAGTGTGGAGCGACGGCCCGGCGGTGGCGCTCGACCACCATGCCCACGCGGCGGCGGAGTGAATTGAGGATTACTCCCCGCTCAATGCCCGTTTGCGCACCGGCAGCAGCTCGTCGAACTTGCCTGGGCGCTTCTCGTTCCGCGCCTTGAACGCTTCCATCATGTCCACCTCCGGGTGGTACATCCCGGCCTGCCAGGTCGCGATGTAGTCGAGCCCGTCGGCCACGCTGTGATCGCGGGCGTAATTGATCATCACCTTGGAGCCGTAGACCGCGAGCGGCGATTTCTCGGCGATGTCCTTGGCGACGCCCATGACGTGCCCCAGCATCTCCTCTTGGCTCGCGAACACCTCGTTGACGAGGCCCAGCTGCAGCGCCTTCTTGGCCGGCAGGCGCCGTCCCGAATAGGCGAGCTCGCGCACCATCCCGGTCGGCATCAGATTGCACAGGCGCGGGAAGGTGCCGACGTCGGCGGTCATGCCGATATTGATCTCCTGGATGACGAAGAACGCGTCCTCGGTGGCATAGCGGCAGTCGCAGGCGCTCGCCATGTCGACCGCGCCGCCGACGCATCCCCCTTGAATTGCGATCAGCACCGGCACCCGCGCTTTCTCTATGCAGTTGAACGATTCCTGGATGTCGAGCACCGACAAACGCAGATTGGCGCGGACGCGGCCCTTCTCCTGCGGCGCGCGCGACGCCGCGGTGCCGGCGGAATTGCCGCCGGTGAACACCGCCAGGTCCATGCCGCCGGAGAAATGCTTGCCGGTCGAGGAGATCACGATCACCCGCGCCTTGGCGTTGTCGTCGATGTCTCTCACGATCGCCGGCAACTCGGTCCAGAACTCCGGCACCATGGTGTTGAGCTCGGCGCCGCGCTTGAGCTGGATATGCGCGATGTCGTTCGCGATTCCGACGTTAAAGCAGCGATAGGTCATGGCGGCGTCCTTAGATGGAATCCGGCGGCGGCGCCGGATTGGGATGGTTCAAATCGTATTTCTGCCCCGTGGGTCCGGTCAGGATGAGCTGGGTGACGCTGGTCTGGCCGTTATGGGTGTGGATCGTCACGGCCAGCGTGCCTTCGCCCTTGCTGCCCTTCAGATGCGCGACATAGGAATTGGTCGTGCCGGTGTTGAGATCGGAGTTGAAGCTCGAACTTTCGATATTGGTGATCTCGATGTGATCGCCGAGCACGCTGCGGGCGATCTGGTCGCCGTTCACGCTCGTCATCACCGTCTTCAGCGCCGGATTGTCCTTGAAGCCGGAATAGAAGTACCAGCCGGTGTAGCTCAATATGCCCACGACCGCGGCGATGAAGATGACGGCGGCGATCAGGCAGCCCCATAGACAGCCATGGGAACGGTGCGGCGGCGGGGGAAGCGGACCCGGTGTGGCATGGCTTGCGTCGGTCAAGGTGCCCTCTGGTAAGGATCGTCGCGGGCAAGCAAATCACACGCCCGCCCTTGGCGCAAAGGGCGCGGCTAACCTAATCTGGCGGCAGCTAAAACAGGACGGGAGGATCTCATGGCGATCAACTACGAACAGATGATGCAGTCCAAAATGGAAGGGCTCGAGGCGAGCTATGGCGACCGCGAGGTTATGCTCTACGCGCTCGGCGTCGGCTTCCAGCGCGACCCGATGGACGAGCGCGAGCTGCCCTTCAGCTATGAGAGCAATCTCCAGGTCGTGCCGACCTTCGCCACCGTGATCCCGACCGGCCGCCCGCGCGCCGGTGCGTCCGCCGGCGGCAATCCGATGTCCGGCATCAACTATCTGATGGTCGTGCATGGCGAGCAGCGCGTGACGATCCACAAGCCGCTGCCGCCGGCCTGCGAGGTGGTCTCCGACACCCGCGTGCTCGGGGTGTGGGACAAGGGCAAGGACAAGGGCGCGATCATCGTCAACGAGCGCGTCATCAAGGAGAAGGCGACGGGCGACAAGCTGGCGACGCTGGTCGGCACCACCTTCGCGCGCGGCGATGGCGGCTTCGGCGGCCCCAAGGATGGCGCGCCCGAGCCGCATCAATTGCCGACAAGGGCGCCCGATCTCGTGCATTCCTGCGACACCCGCGCCGACCAGGCCTTCATCTACGCGCTGTCGGGCGACCGCAATCCGCTGCACCGCGATCCCGCCATCGCCAAGCGCGCCGGCTTTCCCAAGCCGATCCTGCACGGGCTGTGTTCCTTCGGCACCGCCTGCCGCGCCGTGATCTCCACCGTCTGCAATTACGACGCCAAGAAGATCACCAGCTTCGACGTGCGCTTCTCCTCGCCGGTGTTCCCGGGCGAGACCATCGTCACCGAGATGTGGGTCGATGGGAACGTGGTGTCCTACCGTTCCAAGCTGAAAGAGCGCGACGTCGTCGTGCTCAACAACGGCAGATGCACGATTGCCGGCTGACGGCGGCGATCCGCTCGAACACGCTGAGCGCCTGATCGAGGAGGGGCGGCCCGCCGAGGCCGCCCGCTTCCTTCACCAGCGCATCGCCGCCGGCCGCGGCGGCCTCTTGGCGCGGCTGATGCTGGTGCGCGCGCTGCTCGCCGCCGGCGACAGCGCCGCGGCGCTGGACGCGGCGCGCGAAACGGCACAGCTCAATCCACAGGTCGCGCCGGCGATCGTCGTGCTGGGCAACGCGCTGCTGGCGGCGGGCCATCTGCCGACCGCCATCGCCGAATACCAGCGCGCCCTGCGCCTCGATCCGGCTTCCGAGGAGGCGCGCACCCAGCTTGGTGTCGCCTGGCTGGAAGCGGGCGAAGCGGAGAAGGCGCTGGAACAGTTCGCGGCGCTGCACGAGCCGCCGGCGGCGCTGCTCGCGCGTGCGCAAGCCATCCGGAGCCAGCGGCGTTCGGATGCCGGCTATGTCCGCCACCTCTTCGACCAGTTCTCCGCCGACTACGATTCGCGGATGCGGCAGCAGCTGACCTATCAGGCGCCCGAGATCCTGCGCGAACTCGCCTCGCTGGTGATGCCGGGCGCGGCCCACCTGACGGTCCTCGATCTCGGCTGCGGCACCGGCCTCGCCGGGCAGGCGTTCGGGGACATGGCCGACACCTTGGACGGCATCGACTTGAGCCCGGCGATGATCGAGAAGGCGCGGGCGCGCGGCCTCTACCGCCATCTCGCCGTCGCCGACATCGAGACCGCGCTGGCCGCCGGCGGCGCCGACTACGACCTGGTGCTGGCCGCCGACACGCTGGTCTATCTGGGCGATCTTGCCGCCACCTTCGCCGGCGTGGCGCGGCGGCTCAAGCCCGGCGGCTTCTTCCTCTTCACCGTGGAAACCAGCAGCGGCCCCGATTTCGAGCTCGGCTCCAAGCGCCGCTGGCGCCATGGTGAATCCTATTTGCGTAAAATTGCGGCGACCTTCGAGGTCGCCGGAATCGTGGCTTGCGCGCCACGCACCGAAGCCAATGTGCCGGTGGACGGGCTCGCCGTCGCATTAAACAAACCGTCCTAGGCACCCATTCCTCGGCTCCCGCGTTGTGCATCTGAAGGGCAAGCGGGAACTCAAATGGTCGCCATCGACAGCACCCACGACATGCCGGTCCGGGATCGCACCGCCACCGGCCATTCCGGCCAGATCGTACTGTTCGCGCTGCTCGGCTCGGTGCTGCTGGCGGTCGTCTCCCAGGCCTATGACGCCGCCGGCGACGGCTGGAGCCTGGCGGCCCAGATGGTGTCGCGCTTCGCGCTCCTGCTGTTCGCCGCCGCGATGAGCGTCGAGCCGCTCGCCCGCCTCATCCCCGCCGGCGCGATGCGGGCGCTGGGCCGCGAACGCGCCAGCCTGACGCTCGCCTTCGCCTGTGCCCAGGCGGTGTCGCTGCTGTGCGTCGCGATGCCGTCGCAATTCGCCCGCCAAGCGATGTCGGCGCCTGCCGTCGCCTATTGTGCCCTGACCGGCATGATCCTGGCCGTGATGGTGGCCAGCAGCCATCCCGCGGCCGCCGCCGGTCTCGGCGCCCCGGTTTCGCGCGCACTGCAGCGGGTCGCGACCTCTTATTTCTGGCTGGTCTTCGTCGTCACCGGCCTCGACCACATCGTCGGCCCGCACCGTCCCGACAGCTGGTACGGCTTCTCGCTCCTGCTGCTGACCGGCACGCTGCTGCTGCGCTTCGCCGACAGCTTCGTCGCCCATTGGCGCAGCCGGACGGCTGTGGCGTAAAAAGTGGGTTGATTGTCATTTCCGCCAAGGCTGGCCGCGGCTAATCTGCGGCCATGTCGAAGCCCCGCCGCATCGTGATGCTCGCGTTCGAGGACGCGCAAATCCTCGACATTACCGGACCCTTGCAGATATTGGGCTCGGCCAACCGCGGCCGGCGTGCGCCGTTCTACGAGATCGTGCTGGCGGCGCCCGAGGCCGGACCGTTCCGCACCACCGAAGGCCTCAGCCTCGTCGCCGCTGCCGCGTACGCCGATGCCGGCCTGCTCAAGGATGTCGACACGCTGATCGTCTCGGGCGGCGAAGGCATCGAGCGGGCGCGCCAGGACAAGACCCTGCTCAAGCTCATCCGCAAGGGCGCCGCGCGGGCGCGCCGCGTCGTCTCGGTCTGCTCGGGCACTTTTCTGCTCGCGCAAGCCGGCTTGCTGAAGGCCAGGCGCGCGACCACGCATTGGAGCCGGGTCGAACAGTTCACCCGCGAATTTCCTGATGTGACGCTGGAGCCCGACGCCATTTACGTGAACGACGGCAAGCTGTGGACCTCGGCCGGCGTCACCGCCGGCATGGACCTGGCGCTGGCATTGGTGCGCGAGGACCTCGGCGACGAGGTCGCGCTCGCCATCGCGCGCCAGCATGTGATCTTCCTGATGCGCCCCGGCGGCCAGTCGCAGTTCAGCGCGCATCTGAAACCCGACGCCTATCCCGGCGGCAAGCTCACGAGCCTCTTGCGCTGGATTCCCGAGCATGCCGGCGAAGGCCTCGATGTCGCGGCGCTCGCCGCCAAGGCCGGCATGTCGGAGCGCAGCTTCGCGCGCAACTTCGTGCGCGAGACCGGCGAGACCCCGGCGCGCTATCTCGAGCGCACCCGGATCGACGCGGCGCGCCGCCTGCTCACCGCCTCGGCACTGCCGATCGGCACCGTCGCAGCGCGCGCCGGCTTCGGCAGCGAGGAGCGCATGCGCCGCGCCTTTCAGAGAACATTGAAGACCAGCCCGGGCGCCTTCCGCGCCCGCTTCCAGCCACAAGCGCAATCCGGCGAAGTGGGTCCGCAGCAACAGCGTGCGGACGGGTCGCCTCAGATTGCGCGCCAATCAAATAGGGGAGACGCGCGATGACCATGCGGATCGGAATTCTCATCTTCGACGATGCCGAGGAGCTCGACTTCGTCGGCCCCTTCGAAGTCTTCACCATGGCGCGGGCGGTCAAGCCGGACTCGTTCGAGATCGTGCTGATCGCCGAGCGCGATGCGCCGGTGCGCTGCGCCAAGGGCATGCGCGTCCTGCCCGATGCGACGACGGCGACCTGCGGCAAGCTCGACGTGCTGCTGGTGCCGGGCGGGCAGGGCACCCGGCGCGAAGTCGGCAACCGGGCGCTGCTCGACTGGATCGCGTCCGTCGCCAAGACCGCGGCCTGGATCACAAGCGTGTGTACCGGCGCGATGCTGCTCACCGCCGCCGGTCCGGCGCGCGGCAAGCGCGTCACCACCCACTGGGCGTTCGCGGGAACCCTGCGCGAGCGCGGCGAGGCGGCGGAGGTGCTGCAGCACTATCGCTATGTCCAGGACGGCAATGTTGTCACGTCGGCGGGCGTTTCGGCCGGGATCGACATGGCGCTGTGGCTGGTCGGCCAAATCCACGACATCCCCTTCGCGCGCGCGGTCCAGCGCCAGATGGAGTACGAGCCCCTGCCGCCCTATGGCGGCCTGACAGGGTAAACGCACCGATTCTCCTTGTGCCCCGGACGCCTTTCTTCCGCCCCACCGGATGTGCTTGTATCCCTCCAGCTTTGCGAGGGGTCGCAAATCCAAGGGGAGTAGGAAAGTCCATGACGTTGAAGACATTCGCATTGGCCGCCGCCGTGGTGCTGGTTTCGGCCCTTCCGGCCGCGGCGCAGAGCATGTGCGCCGAGCCGATCGCGCCCGCCGCGATCGACGGCAACACCGCCACGGGAGACCAGATCAAGGCGGCGCTGGCCGACGTGAAAACCTTCCTGAAGCAGTCGGACGACTACCAGAGCTGCCTCTACAAGGAACTCAACGACGCCAAGGCCAAGGCCCTGCGGGACAAGAAGGACCTCGATCCGACGCTGGAGCCGGCGGTCGTCGCCAAGGTGCAGTCCAACCAGGCGCTCAAGGAAAAGGTCGGGGCCGAGTTCAACGCCGCCGCCATCGCCTACAACGCCAAGCACCCGAAATAGACGGCGCCGAATCGTTTTGGGAAAGGCCGCGCCGCCCGCGCGGCCTTTTTCATTTTTTACCCTCCCCTTGAGAGCGGGCGAATCGCGTATCATCGCGTCATGGCGAAGGCGGCGGTTTCGGAGCTACGAACACAGCGGCGCGCCCAGGCGCACGCCGCGACGCGGGTGAGCATCCTGGACGCGGCGCGCCGGGTGGCGGCGCGCGACGGCGCCCGCGACCTGTCGCTGCGCGGTGTCGCGGCGGAAGCGGGGTTCGCGCCGGCCGCGCTTTACGGCTATTTCTCGGGGAAAGACGACCTGCTGCTGGCGCTCGCCGCCGACGATCTGACGCTGCTGGCGCGCGCCATGCGCGAAGCGGCGTCGCATCATGCCGGACAGGGACGTTTGGCCGCCGCCGCCGCGACGGCGCTGGCGACCCTGCGCGAGACCGAGGCGCTCGCCGCCGCCCCCGCCGCGATTCCGGGCCC
>CAYXMO010000026.1:0-18630 GCA_964465935.1 uncultured Rhizobium sp. | reverse complement strand
GCTGGGTGAACTGGTTGGAGTCCATCGGCGAGAGCGGATCCTGGTTCTGCAGCTGCGTGGTGAGCAGCGTCAGGAAGGTGTCGAAGTTTCCGGCCAGCGTCTTCTGCGCCGTGGAAGCGGCGGCGGCGGTGGCGGCGACGGGTGCGACGGTCATGGCTTGCCTCTAGACGCGGATATCGAGACGGCTGTCGCTGGATGCGATGCCGGCGAAGGAGAGTTGCGATGCGGCTTCGCCGGCCGCGGCGATGGCGCGCACTGCGAGCGGGCGGCCGCGCGGCGCCGAATCGTTGCCGGCGCCGGCGTTTTGTTGCTGCTGGCCTTTGAGCGAGAAGCTGAGTCCGTTCTGCGTCAGGTCGAGCCCGGCGTCTTTCAGCGCGCGCTCGAGATGGCTCTGGTCCTTCTGCAGCAATTCGAGCGTCTGCGGCTTCTCGACGGTGAGCGCGGCTTGCGCCTGGCCGCTGTGGTCGACCGTCAGGCGGACATCGACGCGGCCGAGCTCAGCCGGATCGAGCCGGATATCGAAATGCCGCGCACCGCCTTCCGACTTGGAGGCGATGGTGAAGGCCAAGGCATTGACGTCGGGCGCGGCGGAAGGATGCGTGATCTGAATCTGCGCCACCGCCGGCGCGGCCGGCGCGCTGGCGCCAACCGCTGCGGCCGGCGCCGCCGTCACGGACGCGGTGTTTGCGGCTGCCGAAGCGTCGGGCTGTGCCGCGGCATGCACGGGCGCTGCGGTATTGGCCGCCGGCGCCTCGGCCGTTGTAGCGGGCGCTGCGATGTTCGCCGCGGTGTTCGCCGCGCTGTTGCCGGGATTGGGCTGGCCGGAAGGCGCGCTGCCCGGCTGGCTGTCGTTTTTCGGCTGGACCGGCAATGCGTGCACCGTGCTGGCGCGCGGATCGGCGAAGACGCGCGTTGCCGCCTTGCCGAGATCGGCGACGGCAGCAGCGGTCGAGGCCTGCTTCTGCGATTTTTCGTCGTCCACCGGTGCCGCCGCGTCCGTCTTGCCCGGCTTGACGGTCGTGCCGCGGGCCAGGATCGCGCGCGCGGCGACGTCGGTCGCCGGTACAGTGGGAAGGCTGGCCGGATCGCTGGCAGCAGCCGGAACCGTGGCGTCTTCCGAAGCGTCGGCAACATCCGGTGCTGGCGTGCTGGCTGCCGGCGTGCTGGCTACCATCGTGCTGGCTACCGGCGTGCTCGCAACCGGCAGCGCCTGTTGTGCTGCGTGAAGCAGTACCGCCGCCGGATCGTTCGTCGCCGGCGTCGTGTCGCTGCCGGCGTCGGGTGTGGCCGGTATGTCGGCCGAGACGCGCAACGGCTCGGAGCGTCTGTCGGCGCGCTTGACGGTATTGTCAGCGGCATTGGCGCGGAAGATCGGCTTGGCGGCCGCGGGATCGGGCGCCTCTTCGCCGCCATCGCCGGCGCGCAAATCCGAAAGAAGCGAATCGTCCGCCGGCGCTTGCGCCGGTTTCGCCGCCACCGCATCCGTAGCGGCGGGCTCGCCTTGGGGCGGTGCGACCTGCTGGAGAAAGATCGCGCTCGCATCCGGAAGCTGTGTTGCGGCGGGCGGTGTCGATGGCGTGGCGCAGGACGTATCGTTCGCTGGCGCGACGGCATCGGCGCTCGGCGTCGCGACTTGCAAAAGATCGCCGAGCATCGCGGCAAAGCCGTCATCGCCGCTCGGCGTGGCCGCCGGCGCGGCGCCGCTGAGGGTGCTCGGCGAAGAGCTGACGATGTTCGCTGCGACGGATGTCACGAAGCCTGTCCGCATGTTTCCGCTGGCATGGGAAGCAAGGGCCGGACCAGAATCTTTCGCATCCGATTTTTCGCGCGCTCCTTATACAGGGGCGAATTTGCGCTCCCCTGCGAGGCGGGCACGAACTGCCTCGGGCGGCAAACTCTGCCGATTGCGGCGACGCAAATTGCCTTCCCCGATCGCGCTTCGCCGCGCAATCGCGGCAAATCGCATGGCACGGGGCTTGCGATCCCGTCTTCGGCGGCAAAGCATTCGAACGGATTTTCGCTTGAGCCTGAATGGAATCGCATCGGCGGCGCTCAGCGCCCTGCAGACCAACAGCACGGCGCTGCGGGTGGTCTCCAACAACGTTGCGAACCTCAACACGCAAGGCTATGCCCGCCGCGTCGTCAACCAGCAGACGCTGTCCAATGGCGGCGCGCTCGGCGGCGTCAGCATCACCGACATCCAGCGCATCACCGACCGATTCCTCAACGCCGAGCAGCTTTCGGCCCAGGCCGGCGCCTCGCGCTACGACGCCCAGACCACGATTTTCAGCCAGCTGGGCGGCCTGCTCGGCAGCCCCGGCGACTCCACCAGCCTGACCTCGCGCCTGAACAGCGTCTCGGCGGCGCTCGGCCAGGCGGCGCTCAGCCCCGCCGCCAGCGCCAACCAGGTCGGCGCCCTCAACAGCCTGCAGAACCTCGCCGCCACGATCTCCAACCTGTCGTCCCAGGTCAGCGGCCTGCGCGACCAGGTCGACCAGCAGGTCGGCACCTCGATCAGCGGTATCAACGCTTTGATCAAGCAGGTCTACGATCTCAACGTTCAGGTGAAGACCGCCAAGATCAGCGGCGACGAATCCTCCGCTCTGCTCGATCAGCGCGACGTCGCGCTGCAGAACCTGTCGCAGCTCGTCGGCGTGCGCACCGTCGAACAGCCGGACGGCCGCGTCGGCGTGATGACCGAAGACGGCGTCTCGCTGGTCGGCGATACCTATAGCCAGCTCAGCTACACGCCGGGTTCGAACAACGGCACCTATGGCGCCATCACCTGGCAGGACATCAGCCCGATGTCCGGCAACGCGATCGGGCCGGCGCAGAATTTCGAGCCGCATCTGGGCTCGGGCAAGCTCAAGGGCCTGCTCGACATGCGCGACAACACGCTGAGCGGCCTGGGGCAGGAAATCGGCAATCTCGCCCGCACCACCGCGCTCGCCTACAACGCCGCGCACAACGCCAATACCTCGTTCCCGCCGCCCACCACGCTCACGGGGCGCAACACCGGCCTTAGCGGCAGCGATGCGCTCAATTTCACCGGCAAGACGACGCTGGGCGTCGCCGACGCCAACGGCGCGCTGGTGTCGCGCATCGACATCGATTTCGGCGCCGGCACGCTCTCGGTCGATGGCGGCGCCCCCGCCTCCATCGGCGCGTCGGTCGGCAGCTTCGCCGCCGCCCTCAACACCGCGCTCGGCGCCAACGGCAGCGCCAGCTTCGCCGGCGGCGTGCTCAGCGTCGCGGCCACGGGCAGCAACGGCATCGTCACCCAGGACGACGCGACGACGCCGTCGGCGCGCGGCGGCACCGGCTTCGCGCAATTCTTCGGACTGAACGATCTGTTCCGCGGCGCCGCGCCGTCGATCCTCGCCACCGGCCTTTCCGGCAGCGACGCCAGCAACTTCGCCGCCGGCAGCCAGATCAGCCTCCAGCTCAAAGGCCCCAATGGCGACGTCGCGCGCAGCGCCACCGTCACCCTGACCGCCGGCATGACCATCGCCAATGTCGTCACCGCGCTGAACACCGCCATGGGCGGCGCCGTGAATTTCGGCCTGGGCAGCGACGGCACGCTGACGTCGACGCCGTCGGCGAGCCTTTCCAACTATGCCCTCAACGTCACCGGCGACACGACACAGCGCGGCACCACCGGCATGAGCTTCACCCAGATCTTCGGCGTCGGCGCCAACCAGCTGGCGCTGCAGGGTTCCAGCTTCGCTGTCAACGCCGCCATCGCCGCCGCGCCCTCGCGCCTCGCCTTCGCCAAGCCGCAGATCGCGTCCTCGACCGTCGCCGGCGACGCGATCATCGGCCATGGCGACAATTCCGGCGCCGTGGCGCTGCAGAATGTCGGCGCCGCGTCACAGAGCTTCGCCAAGGCCGGCGGCATGTCGGCCGAAGTGGCTTCGCTGTCGGACTATGCCGCCGCCTTCTACCAGGACGTCGCGACCCGCGGCGCCACCGCCGACGCCAACCATACCGCCCAGGCCGACCGCCTGCAGGAAGCGCAGACGCGCCAGTCGTCGACCTCGGGCGTCAACCTCGACGAGGAACTCACCCACATGATGTCCTATCAGCAGGCCTACAGCGCCGGCGCGCGCATGCTGACGGTCGTCCAGCAGCTGTTCGACACGCTGCTGCAGATCCAATGAGCTGAGAGCCGATCATGAGCATCGAACGCGCCTCCACCGCCGGCCAGTCGCAGTTCCTGCTGTCGCAGGTGCAGACCGCCTCGCTCAATCTCGGCAAGACCCAGGCCCAGGTGTCCAGCGGCAAGGTCTCGACCGATTACGCCGGCCTCGGCGACAAAGTCGCGATGCTGGAAGCGGCGCGCACCGCCGCCGGCAAGGCCGATGCTTATCAGGCGAACACCGTGATGGCCGTCAACCAGGCCGACCTGCAGGACTCGCAGCTCTCCTCGCTCTCCGATCTCGCCAACCAGCTGCGCCAGGCGATGACGACGTCGGTCGCCAATGGCGACGGCACCACGCTGATGGCGACCGCGCAGGGCATCTTCGATCAGGTCAGCCAGATCCTGAACACCAAGGACGCCAACGGCAATTACCTGTATGGCGGCGACAAGGACAACACGCCGCCGTTCAACGTCACCTCGCTGTCGCAGCTTAGCAGCCTGCCGTCGGTGGGAGCCGCGTTCTCCAACGGCAGCTTGAAGAAGTCGGTGATGGTCGGCGACGGCCAGAGCGTCCAGATCGGCGTGCTTGCCTCCGACATCGGCAGCGGCCTGATGCAGACGCTCAAGGACCTGGCGACGTTCGACGCCGGCGGCTCGGGTCCGTTCGCCGGCAACGCCAATCTCACCCAGGCGCAGAACAATTTTCTCACCGGCGAGCTGCCGACCGCGATCGCGGCCGCGACCGGCGTCAATTCCGCCGCCGCCGCCAACGGTTTCATCTACAACCAGCTGAAGGACGCGTCCGACCACCAGTCGTCGCTCTCGACGTTGTACAAGACCTTCGTGTCGAATCTCGAAGACGTCGACATGCCGACCGCGATCACCCAGCTCAACCAGAATCAGGTGGCGCTGCAGGCGGCGCTGCAGGTGACCTCGCAGCTCAACCAGATCTCGCTGCTCAACTTCATGAAATAGCGCTCCCATCGGGCGGGCGCGCGTTCACCAATAGGGACTCGGCGGCGTCTGCTGCGCGAACTCGGCCAGCCGCCTGCGAGTTCCCGGCGTCGTGCGCGGCGGCGGCACTGCCGGATCGACGAAAAAGATTTCGCGCACTTCCAGATTAGGGCGGAACTCCACCTCCGCATTCATCAGCCGGTAAAGCACGACGACATTGGTCGCCCAGCCGGTGCGACGGGTGTAAACACCGAAGAATTGCGGCGGATCGGCGCGTATGACACCGATTTCCTCGCGAAGTTCCCGCAGCATCGCGTCCAGCGGCGGCTCGCTGCGCTTCACGCCGCCGCCCGGCAGCGACAGGCCCAAAGTGTAGGAATGCCGCACCAGCGCGACTTTGCCGTTGCGGTCGACGATCAGGGCGCTGGCGCCCAGCACCGTCGGCGAGATCAGCGCTTTGACGGCGAACGCGAATCCGCTAAAGGCAATTTGTCCCACCCATCGCCTTATCCAGGAAAGCATGTTGTTCCGCGGGGGCAACTTTTGTAACCAATAAATAACCGGCTCTTTCTAACCTGCCTGAGCCAGACAAAGCGAAGCCAATATTGACGTTGCTGGGTACATCGTCTCGAGCGGCTCGCCGCGACCGCACCGTGCTGCGGCCGCGCGGGCGCATGGCTTTGCGAAACAGCGCGGAGATGTAGCGCGCCATGTCCGGGGGGGCGTTCGAACATCTCAAAGCGCTGATCGTCGAAGACAATCAGCATATGCGCACCTTGCTGCGCTCGCTGCTCAATGCGCTGGGCATAACCGCGATCTTCGAAGCGACCAACGGCGAAGACGCCTTCACGGTGCTGCGCGACAAGCAGCCCGATCTGATCCTCTCCGATCTGTCGATGCAGCCGATGGACGGCATCGCCTTCGCCAAGGAAGTGCGCCACTCCAAGAGCAGCCCCAATCCCTACATCCCGATCATCATGGTGACCGGCCATACCGAGCGCCACCGCGTCGAAGCGGCGCGCGACGCCGGCGTCACCGAGGTGCTGGCCAAGCCGATCACCGCGGGCAATCTGTTCCAGCGCATCGGCGAGATCGTCGACCGGCCGCGCGCCTTCGTCAAATGCCCCAACTATTTCGGACCCGACCGGCGCCGTCACGCGATCGAGGACTATGCCGGTCCGTTCCGCCGCCGTGAAGATTTCGAGGACGACCTGGCCGTGCGCTAGGACAGCGTAAGAGTGGTGTGATGCGTAAGAACGGATCGAACGTCGAAATGGTGCCGGTGGACGAGATTCCGCCGCTGCTCTCCAAGGCGCGCAGCCGGCAGGCGATGAACCTGCTCAAGAGCAGCGCGACGCTGGCCAAGGCGAGCCGCATCCTGGCGATGAAGGCCGACGAGATGCGCGGCGCGGTGCTGGCGCTGGTCGAGCAGGTCGAGGACGAAGCGCGCGGCGGCGACTGGCCGGCGGTCTATGCGACGACGCACGAGATCCGCGGCCTCGCTGGCTCGGCCGGTCTCGCCGCCACCGGACGGATCGCCAACGGGCTGTGCCGCTATCTCGACGCGATGGCCGAGCTGAAAATGGCGCCCGACGCCGCGGTCGCCACGCTCCATCTGGGCGCCATCGTGCGTTCGGCCCGCACCGAACACGACGCCGCCAGGCACGGCGACGCCGTCGCCCAGGAATTGTCGCTCCTGGTCGCGCGCAAGCTGGCGGAGATTAAGGAATAGTTTTCACCCTCCCCTTGAAGGAGGGTAAGCCGAGTTCAGCCCTTTTTAAGTCCTCTGGTTAATAGTAACCGCCTGACTAACCATTCGGGCGGGCCATGCTTCAGATCGGCGGCATCGTAGTTCTTTTCGCGTGCGTATTCGGCGGCTACCTAATGACGGGCGGCTCGCTTTCCGTCGTGTTCGAGGCCTTGCCGCACGAGATGCTGACCATCTTCGGCGCCGCCATCGCCGCGATGCTGATCGCCGGCTCGATGTATTCGGTCAAAAAGGTCGCCGGCTCGCTCGGCAAGGTGATCAGCGGCCCGCAATGGAAGCCGTCGGATTACCGCGATCTTCTGTGCCTGCTGTTCCTCCTGACCAAGACGATGAAGTCCAAGGGCCTGATCGCGCTCGAAGCCCATATCGAAAAGCCGGAAGAATCGTCGATCTTCAAGCGCTACCCCAAGATCATGAAGGACCATTTCGCGCTCGACTTCATCTGCGACACGCTGCGCATGATGACGATGTCGCTGGAAGACCCGCACCAGGTCGAGACCGCGATGGAGAAGCAGCTCGAAAAGCACCATCACGAAGCCTTGGTCGGCGCCAACGCCCTGACCACGATGTCGGACGGCTTGCCGGCGCTCGGCATCGTCGCCGCCGTGCTCGGCGTCATCAAGACCATGGGCGCGATCAGCGAGCCGCCGGAAGTCTTGGGCGGCATGATCGGCTCGGCCTTGGTCGGCACCTTCCTCGGCGTGTTCCTGGCCTATGGCATCGTCGGCCCGATGGGCGCGCGCCTCAAAGCCATCGTCGACGAGGACGCGCAGTTCTATCACGTCATCCGCGACATCCTGGTCGCGCATCTGCACGGCAACGCGGCCCAGGTCAGCGTCGAGATCGGCCGCGGCAGCGTGCCGAGCGAGGCGCAGCCTTCCTTCCAGGAGCTGGAAGAAGCGCTCAACACCATCCCACCCGACGCCGGTTGAGTTCTGAGAATTCATCCTTCGAGGCTCGCTTCGCTCGCGCCTCAGGATGACGGTGCTTTCGGTTTCACAACTCTCGTCATGCTGAGGTGCGAGCCGAAGGCGAGCCTCGAAGCACGCACGCTGTTTCAGCTCCGTGTCATCGGCTTGGGCAGCATCAGTCCGGGGCGCCCGTCATATTTGTGCGCGGCGTGGGGACCGCTGCCATCGACATAGTGCAGGAACACCTGCGCCAGCTGCCGGCCTTCGTAAGGCTCGCGCCAGTGGAACAGGTCGATGCCGCGATAGAGCAGGGCGTCGCCGGGGCCCAGATCGACCCGCGTGCCGCCTTCCGGGCTCTCGACGAACAGCGGCCAAGGCGCGTCCGGCGTCTGCCCGATGTTGAGGCTGAGGCTGAACTCGCAGGCCGGCCGGTCGCGGTGGCTGCGCAATTCGTCGCCGCGCTTGTAGAGGCGCAGATAGGAATAGCTCGGTATCAGGTCGCGCCCGGCGCAAGCTTCGACCCGCGGCTGGACGAATTCGAGCAGGCCTTCGGTGGCGCCGTCGCCGTAGCAGGCCGGCGTGCGCGGCACCAGCACGTCGCCCCAGCTCAGCAAGCCGCTGGCGAACTTGGTGTGGATGTAGGACCAGAAGAATTCGCACAGTGCCGGCGCGATCAGGCGCGGCAGCACGGTATAGCCCAGCCGCGCGAAATTTTCGCGGGCTTTGGAATCGTCGTCGGCTATGGGCGTGAACTGGTTCATGCGCGGCGCGCATTGAATCGCAGCCGCGGCGAATGTCACCGGTGCAGTTGTCTCAAAGTTTCGTGAGATTTTTCGCGCGACGAAAATTTGCGAAAGCAGCGCGCGATGGCGCTGACAACTTCACGAAAAAGTTCCCGAGTGTTTCCGGCAGTGTAATGTTTACAAGCGCGCGAGCGCGCGCTGGCCATCCGACAGCGCGACGAACAGAGTCGCAAGCGCGCCGGCGAAGATGCCGAGCGGCATGGCATAGAACACGTCCATGTCGGTGCCGAACACGATGATCGATGTCACGATCATGCCGGTGAATTGCGCCACGGTCTTGGGCATCCCTGGAGGTCCCCTCTCGAACGCAAAGAGGCTAGGGCAGGGCGGCGCGCGGGAGAAGGACGTGGTGAAGGATAAGTTAATTCAGCCGCCGAGGTCCTGCTTCTTCTGCAGATATTCCTCGCGCTGGATTTCGCCGCGGGCGTAGCGCGCTTCCAGGACCGACAGCGCATCCGAGCGCCGGCTGCCCCAATTCGCCGGATGGTCCCAATAGTAGTAGCGCCGGCGCCCGAAGATCAGGCCGAACAGGATCAGGATGACCAGCAGCGTACCCAGCCCGTGAAACGGGCCCCAGAAGAAGAACGGCCAGAACAGGATCGCGCTCAGCATCGCAACCTCCCCGAACTCGACGCAAAAGATATGGGGATGCGGCCGGCCAATTTCTAGACGTTGAATTCGATCCCTTGAGCCAGCGGCAAGGCATTGGAATAATTGATAGTCGCGGTCTGGCGGCGCATATAGGCCTTCCACGCGTCCGAGCCGCTTTCGCGCCCGCCGCCGGTCTCCTTCTCGCCGCCGAAGGCGCCACCGATCTCGGCCCCCGACGGCCCGATGTTCACATTGGCGATGCCGCAGTCGGAGCCCGAGGCGGCGATGAAGCGCTCCGCCTCCTGCATGTCGCGGGTGAAGATGCACGACGAAAGCCCCTGCGGCACCGCGTTGTGCAGCGCCAGCGCGGCGTCGAAATCCGAATAGCGCATCACGTACAGGATCGGCGCGAAGGTCTCATGCCGCACGACCTCGCTCTGGCTCGGCATTTCGGCGATGGCGGGATGGACGTAATGGGCTTGCGGATATTTCTCGGCGAGGGCGCGGCCGCCGCCGTTGACGACGCCACCTTCGGCTTTTGCCGAGGCCAGCGCGGTTTCCATCGCCTCGAAGGCATGGGTGTCGATCAGCGGTCCCACCAGCGTGCTGGCCACGGACGGATCGCCGATGGCAAGCCCGGCATAGGCTTTCTTCAACGCGGGCACCAGCGTGTCGTAGACGCTGTCATGCACGAACAGCCGCCGCAGCGAGGTGCAGCGCTGGCCGCAGGTCCCGACCGCGGCGAACAGGATGGCGCGCACGGCGAGATCGAGCTTGGCGCTCGGCGCCACGATCATCGCATTATTGCCGCCCAGTTCGAGGATGGATTTGCCGAAGCGCGCCGCCACGATCGGCGCCAGTTCGCGGCCCATCCGGGTCGAGCCGGTGGCGCTGACCACCGGGATGCGTGCGTCCTTGGCCAGATGCTCGCCGGCGGCGCGCGCCCCCAGCACGATCTGCGACAGCTGCGCCGGCGCCTCGCCGAAGCGCTTGGCGGCGCGCTCGAACAGGGCCTGACAGGCCAGCGCCGTCAGCGGCGTTTTTTCGCTCGGTTTCCAGATCACGCTGTCGCCGCACACCAGCGCAAGCGCCGCGTTCCACGCCCACACCGCGACCGGAAAGTTGAACGCCGAGATCACCGCCACCGGTCCCGCCGGATGCCAGGTCTCCATCATGCGGTGGCCGGGCCGCTCCGAGGCGATGGTCAGGCCGTAGAGCTGGCGCGACAGGCCGACGGCGAAGTCGCAGATGTCGATCATCTCCTGCACTTCGCCCAGGCCCTCTTGCGCGATCTTGCCGGCTTCGAGCGTCACCAGCCGTCCGAGCTCGTTCTTGTGGGCGCGCAGCTCCTCGCCGAACAGCCGCACCAGCTCGCCGCGGCGCGGTGCCGGCACCTCGCGCCAGGCGCGGAACGCGGTAACGCTGTCGGCGATCTTGCCGTCGATCGCCTTGGGCTCGTCGAACGCCACCCGCCCGATCTCGGCGCCGTCGATGGGCGAATAGACGGCGTGGTGTCCGGCGCTGTGGAGGCCGAAATGGGAGAGAAGCTTGTGCATGACGATCCCAGCTTGACTCAATGCGCGGGCGAAACGCCCTTGCCATAATAGGCGCCGAAGCGGTTGGCGAGGAAGTCCGGCAGCGCCGCCTCTTCCTGGCGCACGAAGCCCCTCTGCGGCAGCTTGCCGGCCACCAGCATGTCGCACATCGCGCAGATGCCGGCGGCGGTGGTGATCTGGATCGCGCTCATCAGCCGTCCGCCGACTTTCTGGGCGTAGATCTTGCGGGCATAGCTTTCCTGCGTCAGCCGGCCGTCGCGCATCCCCGATACCGTGACGAAGATCAGCACGACGTCCTGATAGGTGATCGGGATTGCGGTCTCCAGCACGTCTTTGAGCACGTCGCGGCGCAGCCCCAGGCGCAGGTCGCGCACCAGCATCTTGACGATGTCGCGGTGGCCGGGATAGCGCACCGTCTTGTAGTTGAGGTTCTCGACCTTGCCTTCCAGCGTATCGCACAGCGTGCCCAGCCCGCCCGAAGTGTTGAACGCTTCGTATTCGGTGCCGTCGAGCGCGAATTCCTCGAGCTCCTCCAGCGCCGGCACTTCGCCGCGGTGACCGTCGCGGATCGACTCGCAGGGGTTGCAGTATTCGTTGATCAGGCCGTCGGTCGACCAGGTGAGATTGTATTTGAGCGCGTTGGTCGGGAATTCGGGCAGGGCCCCGACCCGCATCTGCACTTCGCGCAGCGTCTCGAACTTCTTGGCGAGATCGGCGGCGACGATCGAGATGAAGCCGGGCGCCAGTCCGCATTGCGGGATGAAGGCGGTGTCGGCGCCCTTGGCGAGCGCCTTGATGGCGCGGGTCGACTCGACGTCCTCGGTGAGGTCGAGATAGTGCGCTCCGGCGCGCTTGGCGGCTTCGGCGACGGTGGCCGTGAGGTTGAACGGCGTCGCCGACAGCACGATGTCGTGGCCCTGCACCGCGCCGGCGAAGGCGGCGGCGTCGCCGATCTCGACCTGACGGGTCGTGACATTGGTGGTGGGCATGCGGGCAAGCGAAGCGGCATCGCGATCCGCGACGGTGACGCGATAGTCGCCGGTGGCGCTCAGCAATTCGGTGATCGCAACCCCGATCTTGCCGCCGCCGACGAGCAGAACGTTTTTCATTGCTTCATCTCCTCCAAGTCCGTCATCGCCCGGCTTGTCCGGGCGACCCATTTTCTGGCTGCGTCTGAACAAATTGGGTCGCCCGCATAGTCCTAGCGTCAGCGTGGGACGGGCGATGACGAATTTTGGAGGAAAGGGAGAGAAATAGGAGACGGTGAAGTGCCGGAACTTGCTTTTGCTATCGGCGAATCGCAGGCTCGCCCGGCGAATCGCCGAAAAAGCCGACATGCGCGACTCCGACTCGAAACTCCTCGCCCTGCTGCGCGCCAACGCCCGCGAGCCCACCGCCGCGCTGGCGCGCAAGCTCGGCCTCGCGCGCTCCACGGTGCAGGAGCGCATCGCGCGGCTGGAGCGCGAAGGCACGATCAAGGGCTACACCGTGCGCCTGTCGGACGAAGCCGACGCCGCCAAGCTGCGGGCCGTGGTGATGATCGAGACCGATCCCAAGCGCGCCGACCGCGTCGCCCTGGAGCTGAAGAAGATGCCCGAGGTCCGCTCGCTGGCGGCGGTCGCCGGCACCTTCGACCTGATCGCCACGGTCGAGGCCGAGACGCCGGCGCGGGTCGACGTCCTGCTCGACCGCATCGGCCGCGCCGCCGGGGTGGCGCGCACCGTCTCCTCGATCGTGCTTTCGGAAAAGTTTAACCGTTAAGGCCGCGTTGGCCGTGTTCGCGGCGCTGTGACCGGCCCATCTTCCGCCGCTGTCTTACGGTGCTATCCTCAGCCGCCTTCGGGGAATCGCATGGCGGAGCCGCCGACACCACAGCCGCGCGGGCGCGTGGCGCGCTTCATCGAACGCGCCCGGCGCCCCAACCGCGCGCACGTCGACAAGCTGAAGGACCGCGTGCCGTTCTGGTTCGTGGCCTTGGTGCTGTTCGCCTTCGCGCTGCTGCAGATCCTGCTCAATCCGTTCGGCTTCAGCGATCTGACCCAGCGTTACACGCAGGACGTCTCGAACCTGCTGATCACCGGGCCGTATCTCTACCCCGAGACCGGCCGCGAGCAGGTGACGGTGGCGCTGGTCGACGAGCCGACCTTGCACCATCTGCAGATGCCGTGGCCGTGGCGCTACAGCGAGCACGCGCGGGCGCTGGATGCGATCCGCGCCTACAAGCCCAAGGCGGTGGTGGTCGACTTCCTGTTCGTCGACAACCGGCCCGACGAATCGATCCAGGAGCTGGTCGACGAGATCGGGCGCTACCGCCAGGACGGCATTCCGATCTATTTCGAAGGCGGCACCAAGCTGCCTTATGGCGAGGTGCCGCTGCGCCGCGAGATCGCCGGCACCGGCGTGCCGATCGTCGATCCCACGATCGACGTCTATGACGGCGTGGTGCGCCAATATCCCGCGAGCGGCTTGTGCTTCGGGCCTTCCGGCGAAACCGGCACGGGCTGCCCGTCGCTGGCGGTGCGCGTCTTCAAGGACCTCTACCCCCGCATTCCGCTGGCGCCGCTGCCGGGCAAGATCGAGCTGGTCTGGGGCACGCGCACCGCGCCGACCAACGAGAAGCTCAATCTCGACGAAAAAGGCAACCCGCAGCCCTGCTACGATCCCGCCGGTTTCCTGTTGCGGACCTACCGCGCCTTCTTCGACAAGCACACGGCGCTGGCGCATTGCCCGTACAGCGCCTGGGTGCCGCTCGAAGGCCTGCTGATGGGGCTCGACGACAAGGACCAGGCCCGCCTCATTCCCGGCCACATCGTGATCTATGGCGGTTCGCTGGCCGGGGCGCAGGACACCTCCTACATGCCGGTCAACGGGCTTCAAGCCAATGTCTTCGTGCACGCGATGGCGCTCGACAATCTCATCACCTTCGGCGGCAAGCCGGAGCAGAACGTCATGACGGTGCTGGGCATGACCATCGGCAACGAGCCGGCGCAGATTCTCGCCATCATTCCGATCATCCTCGTGCTGTCCTGGCTGCACCTGCGCCGCATCCGGTCGCGCCACCGCCGCGCTGCCGAGGCTGAGCACGGCGCGCTCTACGACTGGTTCGCCGAGCGGCTGGGCGAGCATTTCTGGTACTGGTTCGGCTATCTGCTGGCGCTTGCCGTCGGGCTGCTGCTGGCGCTGTCGGTCGGGCTCTCGGTCGCCAATTGGGTGGAAGACGTCTTTGTCTCCGCCGAGCTCGGCGTCATGCTGCTGATCGGTTTGCCGGATTCGTTTTGGGGCTATCTGCATCACGTCGCCGGCGGCGGCGACAAGCTTCAGGAGGTATCGACATGAAACGGCTCATCCTGCGCGCGGCCATCGCCGGCGCCCTTCTAGGCGCGGCCTCGCCGGCGCTCGCCGCGTCGACCGAATGCGCCAGCCTGACCGGCGACGCGGTGCTCTCGGCGCGCACGCCGCAAGTCGATCTCTACGACGCCCCCAACGGCAAGCGCATCAAGACGCTGGACAAGAGCGACTTTCCCACCTGCCTCGCGGTGGCCCAGCGCGCCCCCAACATGATGCTGCAGGTGACGATCGGCGGCGCGCTGGTCTGGGTGCCGCCGCACATGGTGGTGACGCGGCTGACCGGCAAGAAGCCCGCGATCTGCCGCAATCTTGCGATGGGCGGCGGCGAGACCAAGGTCGGCTCGACCCGCGCTCTGGGCGAAGACTGCCCGCCGGCGAAAGGCACCAACAAATGAGATACGCTGCTCTCGGCGCGCTCGCCGCGCTCGGCCTGTTCACGACCTCCGCGCTCGCCAACGGCTATCCCGACGGCGGCAAGGCGATCGACCAGCTTCACCCTGCCGCCGACTATGCCGACATCGCCGCCGGCCGGCCCTTGGCGCTAGGCATCATGCGCGCCCGCGCCAACGGCTTCGTGCCTTCGGCGGTGATGCACGACTATGTCCGCGGCGTGCTGGCGCGGCTGCTCAAGGGCGTGACGCTGCCCGCCAGCTTCAGCCCCGATGTCCGCGTGCTGGCGGCGCCGGAGTTCAGCGCCCTGTGCACGCCCGACGGCACCATCGTCGTCACCATCGGCCTGCTCGAGCAGCTCGATAACGAAGACCAGCTCGCCTTCATCCTCGGCCACGAGGTGGCGCATGCGATCTACCGCCATCACGACAAGGACTGGTACAAGAAATCGCAGTACTTCGCGGTGGTGAGCGGCGCCGCGATCCAGAACGTCGCCGACGCGACCTCGCGCATCGGCATCGGCGCCGGCGGCTTCAACAGCGGCAACATCACCAAGGGGCTCGACGTCGCGGCGCATCTGTCCAAGCTGTCGGACAACGTGCTGGCGCCGCAGATGTCGCAGAACCAGGAAGACGCCGCCGACGCGCTCGGCTTCGACCTGATGATCCGCGCCGGCTACTCGTCGGAGGCCGCGCTCGCGGTGATGGACAAGCTGGCGGCGCAGGAAGCCGAAGCGGCGGCGGCGGCGCGCGAAGCCAAGGAAGCGTCGCGGCGCGGCTCGCATGGCAGCAGTGGCGGCGGCAGCCTGTTCGGCGGCGTGCTCGGCGCCGTCGGCGCCGCGATGTCGGGCAATTGGGCCGATGTCGCGATCTTCGCCTTCGACGCCGCGGTCGACAACATGGCCGACGAAGCGGTGGCGCATCACCCGGCGCCCGAGCGCCTCAAGCTGCTCAGCGACTACGAGTTCCGCCAGTACCGCGACACCCTGCCGGCGGCGCCGACGCCGCTGCCCTGGGCCGAGGGCACCCACAGTAAGGAAGGCCTCGCGATGACGGCGCTGCTGGCGCATTACGCGGCGGCGGAGAACGCGGCCGCCTATCTCGCCGACGCCGACCAGGGCACGCCGGAAAGCGCGCGCAGCGAGGTGACGCGCTCCTCCACCGCGCCGACCGCCGACCACGCCTACACCCAGTTCGTCGCTTACGAGTACTACGACAAGAACGACAACAAGCCGCTGTCCGAAGCGGCACTGCAGCGCGCCGCTAACGGACCCGAAGCCTCGTGGGAAATCTATTCGCGGCTGATCGATGTCCATGTCGCGCGCGACGACTGGGCCGGCGCGCTCAGGCTGATGGACCAGGCGGTCATCCGCTTCGAGGATTCGCCGGTGCTGCTGCCGACGCATATCCGGCTGCTGGTGGGCTCGGGCGACAGCGCCGGGGCGCGGGCGCTACTGCCCAAATGCAAGAGCTACGGCATCGACGAGTTGACGGACGCGTGCAAGAAGGCGGCGGGGTAGGGCATCAGGGGTTCGCCGCCACCGGCAGGCAGATGTCGGTGTGGTTGAGAGCGTAGCGCGTGCTGATCTTGGCGCTGTGGTAGATTTCGATCGTGGGAAAGCCGATCAGCCGGTATCCTGTCAGCGCGGAGACGCGCGGAAAGATTGCACCATAAGCGGCCGGCAGCGTCTCATACGGCCCAGCATGGGTGGTGACGGCGAACGCTCCGCCGGGCAACAACTGATAGCCGACGCGCCCCTGCGGCGCGAACGGTCCGGGCACCACCAGCGCCGCGTCGAAGCGCAACTTTTCGGGCGGCGTCGCCATCGGCGAATCGTGGCCCACGCCCATCCATACCGGCGCGGCGCCAAGCCCTTGGCGCGCCGCCCAATGCGCCAATTCGTCGAACAGCGACTCGGGAACGTCGTCATAAGGGCCGACATGGCGGATGAACGCGACATGCGCGGGCCGCAGGGGAATGATCTTGGTCCCGGAGATTTCGAAGCGCGGCGGCGCCAGCATCTCGCGTCCCCCGTCCGCGAAGGCCGAGACCTCGGCGCGCCCCCAGGCGCGATAGCCGCTGGGCGATTTTCCGAACCGCCGGCGGAACGCGCGGCTGAAGGTCTCGTGATTGTCGAAGCCGCATTCGAGCGCGATGTCGATCAGCTTGGAGTCGTGCGCCACCAGCCGGAAGGCGCCGCGCTCCAGCCTCAGCCGCAAGCTGTAGGCCTTGGGCGTCTCCCCCACCGCCGCCTTGAACAGCCGCTGCAGATGGAACGGCGAAAGGCTTGCCTTGGCGCTCAGCGCTGCGAGGCTGAGATCGCCGTCCAGTCTGGCCTGGATGTGGACGAGCAACGGCAACAGCCTTTCCCAATCCGCGTTCATGCCGGCGGCGTGTCTCTTGCGGCGCTGCGTCCGCCGAAATAGCACGCGGCAAGCTTGAGCGCATAGGCGAGGGCAACGAGTCGCAAATCGAGATAGGGATTGTCGCCCAACAGCACGATCGGAGCGTCAAAGGTCAGATAGATCGCCGCCAGCCCGAGCGCCGTCGGCAGGGCGGACGACGGCGCGAATGCTCCGGCCCAGCGGGTCGCGACAAAGAACACCGGAAAGCCCAGCAGCAGCGAAATCCATGGGCCGCTGAGCAGCGCGTATTGCCGGTAGAACGCCAGAGATGCGTCGGGATGCAGGGCATAGCTATAAACCGCGACCCAGCCGACCGCCGCCGCCGCCAGGACGAACTCGGCGCCGAAGGCGCCGGCCAGCGCGCGGCCCCAGCGAATATGCGAAAGCGTCATGCACGGCCCCGTCGATCCCGTTGCAGATTACGTGCGACGCGGGCATTGCGCTTGACGTTTCTTGCGCTGCTACGGCGCCGGCCTGAGCGTGAACCCCGCGCCGGTCAGCGCCTCGCGGATTTCCGCCGCGTGGGTCGCGTCGCGCGCTTCCACCGTCATGCCCAGATAGGCCGACTTCACCGGCGTGTCGGTCATCATGCGGTTATGGCTGACTTCCAGGATGTTGCCGCCGGCGTCGCCGACCAGCGTCGCCACCCGCGCCAGAAGGCCGGGGCGGTCCTCGATCTCGACTTCCAGCGACAGGATGCGCCCCTCGCGCGACAACTCGCGCAGGATGACGTTCGACAGCAGCCGCATGTCGATATTGCCGCCCGACAGCACGATGCCGACCTTGCGGCCGTGGAACAGCTGCTTGTTCTCCAGCACTGCGGCGAACGCCGCCGCCGCCGCGCCTTCGACCACGGTCTTCTCGATCTCCAAGAGCGCGGCGAGCGCCTGCTCGATCTGCGCTTCGTCAACCAGCAGGATGTCCTTGACGTGGCTGCGCACGATCTCGCGCGTGATCTTGCCCGGGTCCTTGACCGCGATGCCTTCGGCGATGGTCTGCCCGGCGCTCGGCAAATTGGCGCTCTTGAAAGTGTCGTACATCGAGGGATAGACGCGGGTCTGCACGCCATAAATCTGAATCGCGGGATTGATCGCCTTGGCCGCGATCGCGATGCCCGAGATCAGCCCGCCGCCGCCGATCGGCACCACCAGCGTGTCCAGCGGCTCCTCGGCGTCGGCCAGCATCTCCAGCGCCACCGTGCCCTGGCCGGCGATGATGCGCAGGTCGTCATAGGGATGCACGAAGGTCAGCCCTTCGCTTTGCGAGATCGTCAGTGCCCGGGCATAGGAATCGGTCAGCGTCGCGCCGTCGAGGATGACCTTGGCGCCGAAATCCTTGGTGTGCTTGACCTTGGTGAACGGCGTGCCTTCCGGCATCACGATCGTCACCGGCACGCCCAGCCGTCCGGCGTGATAGGCGACGCCCTGGGCATGGTTGCCCGCCGACATCGCCACCACGCCGCGCGCCCGCTCCGCCTCGCTCAGCGACAACAGCTTGTTGAGCGCGCCGCGCTCCTTGAACGAGGCGGTGTATTGAAGGTTCTCGAATTTGAGATGAATTTCCGCCCCGGTCATGCGCGAGAGCGTGTCGGAGTGGCGGGTCGGGGTGCGCTCGACCGCGCCCTGGATGGCGCGCGCCGCGGCGCGAACGTCGTCGATGCTGATCGGGTCGGCGGTCTTGGCGTCCAACGCGTCACCTCCGCAAGATGGGTTGGTAGCAGCGGAGGGATTTGAACCCCCGACCAAGGGATTATGATTCCCCTG
>CAYXMO010000025.1:0-18703 GCA_964465935.1 uncultured Rhizobium sp. | reverse complement strand
GGCAAGGACAACGTCCTGTTCAAGATGCCGAAGTTCCGCAGCATGAAGATCGATACGCCCGCCGTCGCGACGCACCTGCTGCAGCAGCCCGATATGTATCTGACGCCGATCGGATCGTTCCTGCGCAAATCCAGCCTGGACGAGCTGCCGCAGATCTGGAGCATCCTGACGGGAGACATGAGCATCGTCGGGCCGCGTCCGGCGCTGTTCAATCAGGACGACTTGATTGCCCTGCGCACGCAGTGCGGCGTCGACAAGCTGCCGCCGGGCCTGACGGGATGGGCGCAGGTCAACGGCCGCGACGAGATTCCGATCCCGGAGAAGGTCAAGCTCGACCGCGAATATCTCGAGCGGCAGTCGCTCCTGCTCGACATCCGCATCCTGTGGATGACCTTCGTCAAGGTCGTCCGCCGGGACGGAATCTCGCACTGAACCGCGTCAGATGTCGTTCGATCCGTCGCGCAGGAAGGCGCGCAGCGTGTCGATGACGCGCGACAGGTCTTCGTCCGACATGTTCGATCCCGACGGCAGGCATATGCCGCGGTTGAACAGCTGCTCGGATACCGATGTCTCGCCATGCGCGAAATATTTGTGCGACCGGAACACGGGCTGAAGCTGCATCGGCTTCCACAGCGGGCGCGCCTCGATCATCTCGGCCGCCAGCCGCTGGATCAGCCGCGTGCTGCTCACCGAACGCTTGGTCGGCCGCAGCGTGCAGGCGGTGAGCCAGTGCGTCGAATAGCTCCAGGCCGGCTCGGGCATCCATTCCAGCGCTTCGAGGTCGGCGAAGGCTTCGCGATAGGTCTTGAAGATGGAGCGGCGGGTTTCGACGCGCTCCTTGAGGACCTTGAGCTGTCCGCGGCCGACGCCGGCCAGGATGTTGCTCATGCGATAGTTGAAACCGATTTCGGTGTGCTCGTAGTGCAGCGCCGGCTCGCGCGCCTGGGTCGAGAGGTAGCGCGCTTTCTTGACATAGTCTTCGTTGTCGGAGATCAGCATGCCGCCGCCCGACGTGGTGATGATCTTGTTGCCGTTGAACGAGTAGATGCCGATCGTTCCGAACGTCCCGCTCGGCTTGCCCTTGTAGTTGGCGCCGAGGGATTCGGCGGCATCCTCGACCACCGGCACGCCGTATTGGGCGCACAGCGCCAGGATCGGATCCATGTCGGCGCTCTGGCCGTAGAGATTGACGACGATCACGGCCTTGGGCAGCCGGTTCTCGGCCTTGGCCCAGCGCAGCGCCTTTTCCAGCGCCACCGGCGACATGTTCCAGCTGTCGGGCTCCGAATCGATGAAGACGGGCTCGGCACCTTGGTACAGAATGGGATTGGCGCTGGCGGCGAAGGTCATCGACGAGCAGAACACGCTGTCGCCGGGGCCGACCCCCAGGATGTTGATGGCGAGATGGATCGCGGCCGTGCCGGAGCTCAGCGCCGCCGCGTGGCCGATGCCGACGAGCGCGGCGAGCTCGCGCTCGAAGGCGTCGACGTTCGGTCCCAGCGGCGCGATCCAGTTCGAGCGGAACGCCTCCTCGACGAATTCGCGCTCGGCGCTGCCCATATGCGGGCTGGAGAGGAATATCTGCTGGTCGATCTCGCGGCGTTCGAGCAGCTCGACGGCGCGTCCATCGGCGTCGACCACGGGCAGGTGGTTGAAGCCGTGCTTGTTCATCAGGTCGAGCGCTTCGCGCCGCGAATGGCCGTTGGTGATGACCACGGATCGAATCTTGGGCAGCACCGTCAGTTCGGTCTTCAGGTCGCTGCCGTCGAGCAGCAGGCGGCGCAGATCGCCGTCCGTGACCGTGCGCTCGAAGACGCCGCTGCGGTCGGTGAGCAGCAGCACCCCGGTCGCGGCGCGGTTGAGGCGGGCCAGGGCATCGCGGATCGTAGCGCTGCGGGTGATGGAGATCTCGGAAACTTCGTTCACTGCAGCCTCACTTTTTCGGCAAGGCAGGAACGCCCGCGACGACCGCACCCTCGGCAACATCACTGATGACAACGGATCCTGCCCCCACAACTGCATCGTCTCCGATTGTGATCATCGGCAGTACGACGGCCCCCGCGCCGATCATAGCGCGTTTGCCGATTTTTGCGCCCCCACCCAGCGCCGCATTAGGCGAAATATGCGAAAAAGCGCCAACGATGCAATCGTGATCGATCACGGCGCCATGGTTAACTATCACGCCATCGCCCAGCGTTGCCGATGGTCCGACGACCGCCGTCGCGGCGACGAGCGAGCCGCGCCCGATGGCAGCAAAAGACGAGATTGCTGCAGTTGGATGACAGACGGTCAAAGCGGCCAGGCCGAGGCGCTCCAGCGCCGTCTGGGTCTTCTCGCGGATGGCGGCATTGCCAATGGCAACATGAAAATTCGCGCCCTTTTCCTTGGCGGGGATCGCCGGCACCTGGATGGCATGCCCGAGCAGGGATTTTCCCTTCAGCGCCGGATTGTCGTCACGGATTCGAATCCGCGCCGGGGCGATGCCGCATTTGAGCATCGCATCGAGCACCACCCGGCCATGGCCGCCGGCGCCGACCAGGAAGACGCGCTTAATAGGCATTGTGTTTGGCCAGGACCGGCTTGTCCAAGGGGACTGTTTTCAGCAGCGAGACGATGCGGCCAGCGGCTTTGCCGTCGCCATAGACGTTCTGAGGAGCATAGCGGCCATGAGCCATGGCGATGCCGATCGCCCTTTCGATCGCGGCGGCGTCGGGCGGCGAGTCGATGACATTGGTGTTGCGCTCCCGCAGATTCTGGCGCGAGCCGATATTGATCACGGGAGTTCCGAACGTGGCGGCCTCGATAATGCCGGCGCTTGAGTTCCCGATCATGAGATCGGCGGCGGCCATCCAGGACACGAACGTCTCGCGAGGCAGGTGCGTGATGACGCGCATGGCGGGAGAGGCTGATCTGCTTCGCAGCACCTTGTCAATCTGCGCGCTGCCGCCGTCCGCATTGGGGCGCAGCGCCACGACCTGATAGCCCTTCGCGGTCAGCACATCGAGAGCGTGCTCGACGCACAGGCCGGCGGCGTCGGCTTCCTGCAGGACGGGATGGAAGACGAACAGCGCCATAGGTTTGCCGGCGGCGAAGCCGGCCTCGTCCAACAGCGTGGCGCGATCGATCGTGGCGGCCTGCGCCAATCCGTCGAGTCCGGGAGCGCCGGTAACGAAGATGCGCTCCGCCAGCTCGCCCATGCGGATCAACCGTTCCCGCGAGGCCTCCGTCGCGACGAAATGGAAATGCGAGAGCTTGGAAATGGCGTGGCGCACCGGTTCGTCGACCGTTCCCGAACGCTCGCCGCCGTGAATATGCACGACGGGCATGTTGAGATGGATCGCGGCCAAGGCGCCGGCGATCATCTCGCCGCGGTCGCCGAGCAGCATTACGGCGTCGGGAGCGAGCACCGTCAGTTTATCGACCAGCGCCGTGGTCATGTGGCCGATATTGCGCGCCATGGTCGCGCCGGTTCTGGGTTCCAGCATCACGGGGATGCGCGCCGCGACGTTGAGACCGGCTTTGACGATCTCGTCCACCGTCATGCCGAACTCAGGCGACAGATGCATGCCGGTGGCGACGACCGAAAGCTTCAGACCGGGCGAAGAATGGATTTGCTGCAGCGCCGCCTGCATCAGACCGAAGTCGGCGCGCGTTCCGCTGATGTAGCAGATGTGCCGGGTCACTGCAGGTCCGACCATTGTAGCGTCGTGCCCGCGGGAATGTCGTGCCTGGCGTGCTTTCCGATTACCGTGTCGAGTTCGGCCGGCTTGATGCCGGTTCCGGGCCGGAGCAGGGAAACATGATCGCGGGTGAGAGCCGCGCCGCGCGGAACGTCCGCGACGGTCGTCACGCTGCGGCGTGCGACGTCGCGCACCGGCAGCTCGGACGGGGCCGGCTGCTTGACCGGCGAGCCCAGCGCTGCCTCGACATCGCGGATCTGCCGCACCAGCGCCGCGAGTTCGGGCGGCGACAGCGACGCCTTGTGATCGGGGCCGGCCATCGTGCGATCGAGCGTGAAGTGCTTCTCGATCACACGTGCGCCCAGCGCGACGGCGCCGGTCGTCACCGCCAGCCCAAGCGTATGGTCGGAATAGCCGACCGGCAGGCCGGTTTCGGCAGCAATCGTCTGCATCGCACGCAGGTTCACGTCCTCGCAGGCGGCCGGATAGTTCGAGGTGCAATGCAGGATGGTGACGACGTCCTGCAGTGGCTCCTTGAAGCCGGCCGCTTGGCGCGCGGCGGCGATGACGGCGACGGCTTCGTGAATCTCCGGCATCGAAGACATGCCGGTCGAGACGATCAGCGGCAGGCCTTTGGCGGCGAGGTGGCGCAGGAAGGGATGGTTGGTGATCTCGCCCGATGGGACCTTCAGCCGCTTGACCCCCAGCGCGACGAGGAAATCGGCAGCGTCTTCGTCGAATGGGGTCGACATGAACTCGATACCCAGTTCGCCGCAGCGCTGGAACACCTTCTTATGTGCGCTTTGCGACAATTCCAGCGATTTCAGCATCGCATGCTGGTCGCCGTCGCCGGTTTCGCGCTTCTGGTATTCGGCCTTTTCGGCGCCGCGGCGCACCAGCTTCTCGGCCGAGAAGGTCTGGAACTTGACGGCGTCAGCGCCGGCCTGCGCCGCGGTTTCGGCCAGGCGCAAAGCAAGCTCTTCGCTGCCATTATGGTTCACGCCCGCTTCGGCGATGATGAAAGTGGTCATGATCCGTCAGCCTGAACGCTGTGCCTGGTACGCCTTTGCCACGCGGCCAAGCTCGGCTTCAAGCGTATTCGCCGGGGTCCAGCCAAGCGTCTGCCGCGATGGTGCGCCGTCGATCTGGAGAGACCCCAGGAGTTGCTGGGCCATCCCGCCCCTGCCGGCCCACTCCAGACCTTTTCGCAGCAAGCCCGCTGGCACCGGCAGCAGCAGGGGCGTGCGGTCCAGGGCAGCCGCCAGGGCGCGGATGAGTTCGGTGGTCGAGAGCGGCCAGCCGTCGCAGACGTTGTGAATATGGGCCGCGGCTCGGGGGTGGGTGGCGCAAAGCAGCAGGATATCGGTCAGGTTGGAAAGACCGATGAGGTCGCGGCGGTTGGCGATCCCGCCCAGCGGCAGCGGCACGCCGCTGGCCGCGAACTTCACAAGCCGGGCGAAATTGCCCAGCGCATTGGGTCCGTAGATCAGCGGCGGGCGAACAATGACGACTTCCAGGCCGGTATCGGCGGCAAGCCCGGCCAGTGCGATCTCGGCCTCCAGCTTGGAGACGGCATAAGGCGAATGCGGTGCCGGCTTGTCATCATAGCGGAACGGGTTGCCGAACGTCTCTGCGCCGCACACGCCGATCGAACTGACGAGGACGAAGCGCCTGACGCCGGCAGCGGCGGCCTGGCGCGCCAGATTGAGCGTGAAGCCGACGTTCACGGCGCGGAACGCGGCAAGCGGATCGGCTTCGGTCTCGTTCAGGACATGGGCGCGGCCGGCGCAATGCACGACGACGGCGGTGCCGCGCACCAGTTCCGTCAGATCTGCCGCCGTGCCGGCGCCCGGCGTCGCGGTGAAACGGACCCGGTTCGGCAAGGTCTGCGGCGCGTGCCGCGCCGTCGCCGTCACGCCGAAGCCGGCATCGCTCAGGCGCGCCACCAATGCACGGCCGACGAAGCCGGTGGCACCGGTCACCAGCACGCGGGCGCCGTCTGTGCCGTCCGGCAGCGTCGTCATGCCGGAACGGGCGCGAGGCCGGCTTCGCTCTCGGCAGCTGCCGGCCGCTTGAGCCTGCGAAAGGCGACGAAGAGCCAGAAATAGACGACCAGTCCGTTCGACAGGCCGATCGGCGTGTTGATGATGCTGAAGATGATCCCCATGGTCATGAACGGTCCGACCAGCAGCCAGCGCGCATCCTTGCCTTCGAGGCAATGCCGGTACACGACCGAGGCGAAATAGCCCCAGGCCATGCTGACGAGGATTCCGACATAGCCGTAGTCGACCCACAGCGTGCCGAAGGCGGACGGCAGAAAGCCGTAGGTGCCGAGTTTGTCTAGCGCCGCGAAGTCGTTCGCGACCAAGCCGCCGTCAATGCGCCGCATCAAGGCGGAGGCGAGGTCGATGCCGTAAACGCCCAGCTGCGGCGGTCCGGTATAGCTGGTGAAAAGATAGTTGGACATCACGATGCCCTGCACCAGGTACCAGACGAAGATCATGATCAGGAACGTGTAGTCGTCGCCGATGGTGTTGAGCAGGTATTCGGAGCCGGGTCCCCGGAAGCTGACCCCCCAGGCCATTTCGGCGATATCGAACATGCCCGAGAAACCGCCGGCACCGGCGGCGCGGACCAGGAACACCTGGGATGCGTAGATCATGGCGCCGACGAAGCCGATTCCCACCGCGGTGCCTATAAGGACGCGGCGGCCGCGGTTTTTCTTCTCGGCTTCGCTGGCCTTGGGCTTGGGCCCGAAATATTGCCGCCGCGCTGTCAGCGCGATGGCGCCCATGATGAAGGCATAGAAAAACGGCATGCGGCCGCCCATGACGACGGTGGCGAGCCCCGACGGCAGCACGCCGAAGGCGAGGAAGCGCCAGGGGACGATCTTCTTCTCGTAGACGATCTGGCGGACGATATACACATAGCTCGCCGGATAGGTCAGAAAGCCGATCTGAAAGGCCAGCGAACTTTTGGACTCGTCGCCGTTTCGCAGCGCCGACGCCGCCAGCGAGCGCAGGCGATACGCCTCTGTCAGGTCGAAGACGTTGGTCTGGGCGGCGGACGTCAGCATCACGATCACCGCGATGACCGCGACCCATTGCAAGATGCGGTCGGTCGAGGAGAAATCGATCTCCTGCGGCGGATTGGGAAACGGCGCCGCGTCGGGCATTCGCACAAGCACGGCGCCCAGGCAGAACGCCAGCATGAAGACGATGAACATCTCCGCGCCGTACCAGGTGAGCGGCGTGCCCACGACCTTGAACGGCAGGAGGAGGAACCCGGCCAGGCAGATGATCCATACACGGATCATCAATTTTGCAGGATGCGTGCCCATCGCGGTTCAGATCGTTGCTCTCATGGCGCGCACCTATAACACGGAATGCCGGCTGGGATCGACAAAACGGCCCTAATGCGGCGCCGCGCCGGCGCGCTTGCCGATCAGCTGCACCACCCGCGCCGCGCCGCTGAGGCTGGGATGGTTATCGTCGAAGTAAAGCGAGACGCCGTTCCTCACCGCATAGCAAAGCTTGCCCTCGCAGAACGCATCGCTCGACGGAACGCGCACGAGGTTGCCGTCCCATTTCAGGGTGTCCAGCTTGGCGAGGATGAAAGCGTTGCGCCGGCGGTAGACGTCGAGGTCCGGTCCGAAACTGTTCTGCCGCGAGGTTCCGGCGGGCTCGCGCCGGTAGATGTACCATTCCACATGCCGCGGCAATTCCGGGTACGGGTCCAGGACATAAACGCGCTTGCCCGCTGCCAGCAGCCGCCGGATCAACGCTTCGAAGCTTTGCCAATAAACGTCGCGCGCTTGCGGCGCCGGCTCGCCGTTCAGGAATGCCGGATGCTCGTCGGGCAGCGTGGGATAGGTGTTCGTCATCGCGCCGAACAGATGGGCGCTGTGATGGTAAACCAGAATGACCTGCGTGATATCGCGCCGGCTTTCCAGATAGGCGACAGCTTCTTTCGTCCAGGCGGTGCAGCCGGGCGTATTGGACTCGAACAGCAGCGCCGGCGGGCAGCCGCTGGAGCTCAGATGCAGCACGCCTTCGTTCTTCGCCTTCAAATCCTGGGCCAGGGCGTAGGCCAGCTCGACGACGTGGCTGTCGCCCATGACCGCCCAGTGCACCGTCTTGCCGAAATAGCGGCAGGCGGACGCCGGACGAAGATAGTTGACGCCCTCGGTGTGGCACGTGTCGCGCAAGGGACTGGTTGTGGCGGTGGCGGCGATGGCGGTCTGCTCGACGGAGAAGCGCCCGGGGAATCCCTTGGCGAGATGTCCATAGGCGCCGAAGGCGACGATCGCGGCGGAGACAACGGCGCTGGCCGCGAAGATCGTCCGCCGCGAGAAATTGCTGCGCTTGCGGAACGGCTGCTCGATGAACCGCCACGACAGATAGGCTAGACCGATCGTGACCGCGATCAAGGCGAGCATGACGGCGGCAGGCGGGCGATCGACGCTGGCCAGCCGCGCATAGGCGAACAAGGGCTGATGCCACAGATAGGCGCTATAGGAGAGTTGCCCGATGAACACCGGCACCGCCGACGCCAGCACGCGTCCCACCCAGGTCGAAGGCACCGCGAAGCCGATCAGCAGCACGGTGCCGCCGATCGGGGCCAGCGCATAGAACCCCGGAAACGGCGTCGACTGGTCCAGCAGGAAGACCGAACCGAGCACCAGCGCGATGCCGAGCAGCGACAGCAGGTTGGCGCCGATTTCCGTGACCCGCCGGCGCCAGGCCATGGCGTCGAACTTGATCGCGAGCAACGCGCCGGAGAGCAATTCCCAGGCGCGCGACGTCGCCGAGAAGAAATTGTACTGCGGATCGATGGTTTCGGTATGGACGCACCAGGCGAAGGACGCGATCCACAGGACACCCAGCACGATGCCCAGCCGCTTGCGGGCGAAGCGCTCGATCACCAGCAGCACGATCGGAAAAAGGACGTAGAACTGTTCCTCGACCGAAAGGCTCCAGGCGTGCAGCAGCGGGATTTCTTCCGCGTTGGTGCCGAAATAGCCGGTCTTGAAATAGAAGAAATAGTTCGAAACGAAGGTGCTGACGGCGATCAGGCTCTGCGCGAAATCCTTGAACTGCTTTGGCGTCTGCAGGATCAGCGACGGCACGATGCAGAGCGCGGCGATGAAGAACAGGGCCGGGAAAATGCGCCGCGCGCGCCGCTCGTAGAAGCCGAAGAACGTGAAACGGCCGCCCGAGACCTCGCGGTGGATGATGCCGGCGATGAGATAGCCCGAGATCACGAAGAAGACGTCGACGCCGACATAGCCGCCGGTGAACGGCGCCAGGCGCGCGTGGTAGAAGATCACGGCGAGCACGGCGATCGAGCGCAGCCCGTCGATCTCGGGCCGGTAGCTATCGGGCGCGGCGCTCGCGCTCCTGGCGTCGTGCTGCTGACTCATGACCCGGTTCGCGGTGGAATGCGGACGACTCGTCCGGCCTGCGGTTCGATATTCATGAAGTTCCCGCCGGAAATCTATCCGAGCACGCAGGTGATGACGCGCCGTTCGCCTTCCAGCACCATGCCGCCGCGATGCGTGCCTTTGGTGTCGAACAGCACGATCGAGCCCTTCCTGCCGGTGATCGGCCATTGCGAATCGGCGATCTGCCGGGACAGCGGTGCGTCTTCCGGCAGGTCGTTGCCGAACGATCCTTTCTGCCGGAACAGCCGGGGCAGGGCGGCAAAGCGCTTGCGTGCTTTCGGCGTCGTGCCCGACAGCCCGTTGGAATCGTTGGCCTCGCAGATGAAATCGTCCAGCCGCTTGAGACGCAGATGGTTGGAACCCAGGACATAGGTGAAGGGGCCGTTCTGCGGCCCGACATCGGTCATGTAGAAGATCGCCTTCAGATCGCCGCCGGACGCGTCGCGATGGAAATAGGCGGCGGACGGCAAGCTGGAGCGGTCGAGATCGGGGAAGATCGTGCGCCAGAAATCGTCCGACGGATCGTTGATCTGAGGGTTGGCGTCGACCAGCTGGACTTGGCGTCCGCAATAGCGGCTCACCGCCGCCAGCACGCCCGAACTGGCCAGTGCCGCGTCGAGGGCGGAATAGATTTCCGGATCTTGGTCGCGGCGCGCGGCATCGCGGGATTCGTCGAATTCCCGTCCGCCCTGGCTGTGCGAACCGCGGCGGGCCTTCAGCGCCTCGAAGCGCCCTTGCGCCGCCGCGGCGATTTTCGCGAATTCTTCCGGCTTGATCTCGATCGTGGCGCAGCCGGTTTCGCGCAGGCTCTCGAATATCCTCTCGGCGGCGCCCGCGGAGGTTTCGATTTTTGGCGCCGCGTTCAGGCGCAGGGCGTTGCGCAGCGCCTGTCCGGAAAACCGCATCCAGCCCCTGAGGCCGGCGGGCGACCGGATCTCGGCGGGAATCATCTCGTAGCGGATCGCGCGCTTGACCAGCACCTGCAGGAAACTGCGCAGGAAGAACACCGTTGCCGATGCCTTTTCCGCCAGCCCGCTGCCGGCGACGAAGGCGGCGTAGGCCGGATGGGCCGCGTAGTCGATGGTGCGCGACGACCAGCCGACGCTTCCGTCCATCACCGGCGTGGGGTTCGGCGGCGTCAACAGGCGGTAGTCGGCGGAATCGCTCATGCCATCTCCGACTCTTCTGCTGCCCGCCACCGGCGATCATGTTTGAGCGGTTTTTCGCCGCGTCCTGCGGCGCGCTTCGCGCCCAGCCGCCGCCGCGAGAAGATCACGAAAGCTTTCGGTAAATGTCGGTCCAACATCTTGAAAGGAATGATCTTTGTCACCCAAGGTGGTCGCCGCCCGGGTCCGCTGGGCGACGCTATACCTTGACGGCTGCGGGCTGGACAAGGTCTTTTGCCGCATGCCGCCGGAGTGGGGTGGGCTGGACCGTTTATAGACCGCGTCGGGGGAAAGGCCAGGGGCCCGGCATCCATGAGGCAAGGCCTTCAACCGTCTGGCAAAATACAGCTTGTTAAAGTGGAAACAGCGTGAGACATGGCAAGATGCCAGCGTCACCGGCAGCAGGGAACCAGCGGGACCGCGTAATGCCCTTTCCGAGTGCGACGTCCTACCTGCTAGCCCTGCCTCGCTCGACCAAGCGTCTGGTTGCCCTTGCCGCCGACGCGGTTTCTTGCGTCCTGACCGTCTGGATCGCCTACGACCTGCGCTTCGGACATTGGTCGTGGGTCGGCGGCAACCAGTGGTACGTCCTCGCCGCCGCGCTGCTCCTGGCGCCCTCCCTGCTGGCGCTGTTCGGGACCTATCGCGCGATCACGCGCTATACCGAGTTGCGCGGTCTCAAGACCATCGCCGCCGCGCTGACGATCTATGGCTTCATCTTCACGGTCATCTTTGCGGTCGTCGGCGTGCCGGACGTTCCCCGCACGATCGGCATCATTCAGCCCGTCCTGCTTCTGCTCTGCGTCTGCGCCTCCCGCATCATCGCCCGCGAGCTGCTGGAATCCTCCGAGCGCAATTTCAGCGCCCAGCGCGATCTTCCGCGCGTCCTGATCTACGGCGCCGGATCGGCGGGGCGCCAGCTCGCCGAGGCCCTGCGCAACAGCGGCGAGATGAACGTCGTCGGATTTCTCGACGACAACAGCGCGTTGCACGGCAACACGATCAACGGCATCGCGGTCTTTGCGCCGGGCGATCTGGGCCGTCTGATCCCGGAACTGAAGCTGAACGATCTTCTGCTCGCCATCCCGTCGGTGACGCGCGCGCGGCGCAACGAAATCCTGGGCGTGGTGGCGCACCATCCGATCCGCATCCGCACGCTGCCCGGCCTGATGGATTTGGCGTTCGGGCGCGTCCAGGCCTCCGACATCCGCGATCTCGACATCGAGGACATTCTCAGCCGCGACACCGTTCCGCCGAACGAGACCCTGCTGAACAACGCCATTCACGGCAAGACGGTGCTGGTGACCGGCGCCGGCGGCTCCATCGGCAGCGAGCTTTGCCGCCAGATCGCCAAGCTGGCGCCGGCGACGCTGCTGCTGATCGAGCACAGCGAATTTGCGCTATACAGCATTCACGAGGAGCTGTCGCACAAGGTGCGAGAGCTGAACGGGCACGGCTTCAAGATCGTCCCGCTGCTCGCTTCGGCCGGCGACTATGACCGCATCAACGAGATCATGGCGGCGTGGAGCCCCGATTCGGTCTATCACGCCGCGGCCTACAAGCACGTCCCGCTGGTCGAGCATAATCCGGCCGAGGGCGTGCGCAACAACGTCTTCGGCACGCTGAACGTCGCCCGCGCCGCGATCGCGAACCAGGTCAAGGATTTCGTGCTCGTCAGCACCGACAAGGCGGTGCGGCCGACCAACGTCATGGGCGCGAGCAAGCGCCTCGCGGAAATGGTGCTGCAGGGGCTGGCGGCCTGGCAGACCTCGCCATCGGGAAACCTGACGCGGTTTTCCATGGTGCGCTTCGGCAACGTGCTGGGCTCGTCGGGTTCTGTGGTGCCGCTGTTTCGCCAGCAGATCGACAAGGGCGGTCCCGTCACGCTGACCCATCCCGACATCACCCGCTACTTCATGACGATCCCCGAAGCGGCGCAGCTGGTCATCCAGGCCGGCGCTCTGGCCGGCGGCGGCGACCTTTTCATGCTCGACATGGGACAGCCGGTGAAGATCCAGGACCTGGCGCGCCGCATGATCGAATTGTCCGGACTTCGCGTGAAGGACGAGGCCAATCCCAGCGGCGATATCGAGATCGTCATCACCAGGCTGCGGCCGGGCGAGAAGCTCTTCGAAGAACTGCTGATCAGCGCCGATGCGCAGGCGACCGAGCATCCGCGCATCGTGCGGGCGCATGAGGAATTCGTGGAATGGCCGGTGCTGAGGGGCCGCCTCGACCGGCTCAAGGTTGCGGTCGGCTCCAACGACGTCGCCGCCATTCGTTCCATGCTCAAGGAACTGGTTTCCGGCTATAAGCCCGAGGTCGACGTCGTCGACTGGGTTCACATGGAGCAGGAAAACAAGCTGGCGGAATCCGCCAATTCCAAGAACGCCGTAGCTTAGACTCTCCCGCCGGCGATCTTCGGAATGCTGTGAAATAGCCATGCGCGTCGCCGATTTCGACTTTCAGCTTCCCGATGCGCTGATCGCTTTGCGGCCGGCGGTGCCGCGTGACGCCGCGCGCCTGCTCGTCGTGCGTCCGGATGCGCCGCTGGAACATGCCCATGTCCGTGACCTGCCGCGCTATCTGAACGCCGGCGACGCCATCGTCCTCAACGACACAAAGGTCATTCGCGCCCGTCTGCGCGCGCTGCGCCTGGGACGTGGCGGCGCCGAGCCGAAAATCGAGCTGCTTCTGATCAAGCGGATCGCAGCTGACGCCTTCCGCTGCCTGGCGCGTCCGGGGCGCAAGCTTGCTCCCGGCGACCGGCTGCGCATAGGTGCCGCGCTGGGAGCGGGCGTCACGGCCAAACTTCCCACTGGCGAAGTCGAGATCCGCTTCGATCAGGCCGGCGCCGATCTCGATGCCGCGATCGCGTGCGAAGGCGAGATGCCGCTGCCGCCCTATATCGCCGGCAAGCGGGCGGCGGACGCGGCGGACGACGCAGACTACCAGACCGTCTTCGCGGCGCATGACGGCTCGGTCGCGGCGCCGACCGCCGGGCTGCATTTCACGCCGGAACTTCTTGCCGCGGCACGGGCGCGCGGCGTCGCGACCGAGACGATGACGCTGCATGTCGGCGCCGGCACGTTCCTGCCGGTCGGCGCCGATGACACCGGCGACCACCGCATGCACAGCGAATGGGCCGAACTCGGGGAGGCCGCCGCGGCGCGACTCAATGCGGTGCGCGATGCCGGCAAGCGCATCCTCGCCGTCGGCACGACCTCGATCCGCACCCTCGAATCCGCCGCCGCCGACGGCCGCTTGCGCGCCTATGCCGGCGAGACGGATATCTTCATCACGCCGGGTTACCGGTTCCAGACGGCGGACATGCTGCTGACCAATTTCCACCTTCCGCGCTCGACGCTTTTCATGCTGGTCAGCGCGTTTTGCGGGCTCGATACGATGAAAAACGCCTATGCCGCGGCGATCGAACGGCACTATCGGTTTTATTCCTACGGCGACGCCTGCCTGCTGTTCCGGCGGCCGCAATGAGCACATTCCGGTTCGAACATTCCGCAGCGGACGGGCGGGCACGCACCGGTGTCATCCGCACGCCGCGTGGCGACATCCGCACCCCGGCCTTCATGCCGGTCGGGACGGCGGGAACCGTCAAGGCGATGCTGCCGCAATCGGTGCGCGACACCGGCGCCGACATCATCCTGGGCAACACCTATCATCTCATGCTGCGGCCCGGCGCCGAGCGAGTCGCGCGGCTCGGCGGCCTGCACAAATTCACCGGCTGGGAGCGGCCGATTCTCACCGACTCGGGCGGCTTCCAGGTCATGTCGCTGTCCAAGCTGCGCAAGCTTAGCGAAGACGGTGTGAAGTTCCGTTCGCATATCGACGGCTCGGAGCATTTCCTGTCGCCGGAGCGGGCGATGGAAATCCAGAGGCTGCTCGGCTCCGACGTCCAGATGGTGCTGGACGAGTGTCCGCCGTTCGCCGCCGGCCGCGCCGAGATCGAGAAATCCCTGGACCTCTCGATGCGGTGGGCGCGGCGCTCGAAGGCGGCGTTCGGGGAACAGCCGGGCCACGCCTGTTTCGGCATCGTGCAGGGCGGGGTGTTCGCCGATCTGCGCCGGCGCTCGGCGCAAGAACTACAGGCCATCGGCTTCGACGGCTATGCGGTCGGCGGCCTCGCGGTGGGAGAGCCGCAGGACGCGATGTTCGAGGTGCTGGACGGTGCCGTTGCGGAACTTCCCGCCGCGATGCCGCGCTACCTGATGGGCGTCGGCAAGCCTGACGATATCGTCGGCGCGGTGCTGCGCGGCATCGACATGTTCGACTGCGTGCTGCCGACTCGCTCGGGGCGCAACGGCCAGGCCTTCACGCGCTTCGGTACGGTTAATTTGCGCAACGCGCGGCATGCCGACGACGACTCACCATTGGATGCCACGTGCCGCTGCCCTGCCTGCTCGCAGTTCAGCCGCGCCTATCTTCACCATGTGGTCAAGGCCGGCGAGATCATCGCCTCGATGCTGCTGACCTGGCACAACCTTGCCTATTTCCAGGAACTCATGGCGGGGTTGCGTGCCGCCATCGCCGCCGGCGAGACCGCACGATTCGCAGCCGGCGTCGCGGCGGCCTATGCCCGGGAGCCGAAAAACGAAAGCTAGGCACCGTGCTTGGCCGATTTCGCTGCGTCGCTCTCGCTTCGCCGGGCCGCCGAATTTGACTGGAACCTGAGGCGTTTTGGTGCATTCTAGAAGCAGCGGAAGCAGCTCGAAATGACCGCCATAAGTTCGGCTGTTGTTGCCTTTGGGCAACAATTAAGTCGGCGATTTGGTTGACAAAAGTTGGAGCCGCAGTCTAAGTTTTGGCTAACCGGTTAGGAGGGATATTCATGTTGCGCAAATTCGCTGCAGTCGCGTTGATGTCGACATTGGTGCTTTCGAGCACGTCGGCGCTTGCGGCTGGTTCCAATGAAGCGGCGCTTGCGCCGGGTAAGCCGGCCGGTGTGAAGGAAGCCGCCATGCACGCTCCGCTGTGGGTGTGGATCGCGGGTGTTGGCTTCGTCGCTCTCGGCGTGGGATTGATCGCGTCCGGCAACGGCAACGGATCGTCCGGCGGTTCGACCACCACCACGCACGTCTAACTTCGGTTAGCGAAGAATTCGGGAAGCGCCGGGCGAGTTGCCCGGCGCTTTCGTTTTTGACGGCTCCATATCTTCTTGAAGTCCCGGCACGGCGCGAGGCTCATCCTGCCGTCGCGGGCGGGCGCAGGATTTCGATCTCCAGCGGATCGGCCTTGGGATGGGTCTGCTGGATCGAGCGCCAGGAGCGCCCGCTGTCCGGATCGATCCAGAACGTATTGGTGAAATCCCATCCGAGCTGTTCGCTGCGGCACTTTTCCTCGACCCGCAAGGTCGTGAAATCGGCGCCGAGGATGGTGATGACTTCGGTGCCGAGCGGCGTGTCCGAGCAGTCGATCCGGATGTTGTAGAGATTCTGCTTGGCGAAATCGGCGATGAAATGCGTTTGGCGTTGCCGCGCCCATTCCGCCGCCGTCGCGGCCTCGCCGCTGAGATTCGTCAGATCGTATTCCAGGCCTGAGGTGGCGACGATGCGGCCGCCGCGCGTCGTGATCGCGACCTGGGTGCCCACGGTCCACAGGCGCTGTCCGTTGACGTCGGTCGCCAGGAGAAGGATCTGCTCGCGCCCTTCGCCCGTCCGCAGGCCGAGGGTCGCGTAGGGCACCGCGGCCGCCTCGTCCAGCGACACGGCGGCGTTGCGCGTCTCGTAGGACTGCGTCACCGCATCGAACATCGCGCGCCAGTCGTTGTTGCCGTCGGAGCTGCAGCCGCCGGCGCCAAGGGCGGCGAGCGCGGCGGCGAGGATCGGAGCGCGGTTTCTCATCGTTCTCCCCTCACGGCAGGATGACGTCGTCAAAGTGGGACGACAGCTCGTCATAGCTGGTATCGCGCGTCTCGTCGTACAGCGAATCCTCGCGCAGCAGGGCCTGGCCGCCGTCGCGGATGAGCGAGCGCAGGTTCAGGTCGTAGGACGATTGGGTATAGAACGGGAAGGCCCATTCGAACGGGATGTGGATGAAGATGCCTTTGTCGAAGCTGCCTTCGCCGAAGGTCTTGAACGGCACATTGGTGAAGGTCGCATAGGCACCGATCTCGACGCCGGTGGAGAAGCGCCGCGTGACCTGGAAGGTGGCGCCGTAGTCGCCCGCGAGGTAGCGCCCGGCCTTCACCCGGAAGTTCAGGCCATACCAGGGCGACTCGTAGTAGACCGCGACGTGGCCGGTCAGCACGTGATACTTCTGCAGGCCGAACAGCTTGTCGAAATCGCGCTGCCAGACTTGGTAGAGCGCCGCGCTGACGGCGAAGCGCGACTGCTCGGGCCGCCACAACACCTGGCCGCCGGCACCGGCGAACATGCTCTCGACATAGCCGGCCTTGAACTCGGCGAAGACGTCGCGCGTGATCCGCGAGCGATACACGGCGTCGAGCTGGTCGATGCCGTTGGCGCCGTGCTGGAAATACTGGTTCACGTCGCTGCGGACGTGCGGCAGCAGGCTGTCGGAGTCCTGGGTCACGTCGTAATTGTTGAAGATGTTCGCCTCGTAGCGGCCCTCGAGCGTGAAGTTGGGCGTCACGTCGAGGCTGACGTCGAGCGAGGCGAAGACCTGCAGTTCCACCGGCGTCTTGGGATTGAAGAAGCCCTGGCGGAAACCAGGGCCGATCGACCAGTGATAGCGCGGGTAGCTGGCGTCCTGCGCCTTGTCGAGGATCGGATTGTCGAGCGGCGGCAGCTGCAAGGCGATGGCCTGGCCCTGCTCGAACGGCGAGCCATAGCTCTCCACCGCCCGCTCCAGGGCGCTGCGGGTGATCTGCACTTCGCGCAGCGCCTGGCCGCGCTTGACCGAGGTCACATGGAAGATCTCGACGCCCGGCGGGCAGTCGGCCATGAGGACGCGCGCGATGCGGCCGACCGCTTCGGCTTCGTTGGCATAGCGGGCGTTGCTGTAATAGAGCCAGGCGGAGGTCGACTCGACCGACACGGCCTCGACCCGCAGGGCCTGGCCGGCGATGTCGGCGGTGATCTTCTCCTCGACCGCGTGGACGTCGACCTCGTTTTCCGGCGCGGTGTCGGCGGCGGCGTCCGCAGCGGCGGACGCGGCCGGCGTCGCATGCCCGCTAAGACTGGCGAAGTGCAGGGTCGGGCAGATCGCGACCTTTCCGCCGCTGTCGCTCGCATCGCTGACCGCGACGGTATCGATCCTGGCGGTGACGGCGGAGGCGATCTGGGCGTAACGTCCGCAGGCATCGTGCGTGCCGGCGCCCGCTTCGATCAGCAGCGTATGGCCGAAAATCTCGACGTCCCGGACGCCGGCACCTTCGCTCACCAGCGCGGCCTGCAGCGCCAAGTCTTCGCCCGATTTGTCGCCCGGAATGCTGACCCAGGGTCCGTCCGGCCGGTCGGCGGTCGGGCTGTTGCGCGCGAAGAGCGTGTGCAGCGCCTGCACCTGTTGCGGATCGGTCCGGATCGCGGGACGTGGCACGTCCGGGCCGATCCGGTGCGGCGTGACATAGACCGTCGGGTCGGCGCTGACGCTGAAGGTCACGCCATAGGTCGTGCCGTAGTACCAGCCGGCGGAGGCGGTGATGACGTCGTAGAGGCGATAGGACAGGCCGACATTGACGGGTATGCGGACTTTGAACCCGCCCGCCGCTTCCTCGGTGTATCGGTCGCTGCTGTATTCGAGCAGCAGGTTGAGCTTGTCGACCGGCGTGTGCCACACCAATCCGCCGAACAGGCCCATCTTCGGTCCGTGGAAGAATTGCGCGAAATTCACGATGCCGCCCGTCGTCGAGGCGAAGTCGTTCTTGCGGACCTTGAACGACGGAATGAGCAGCCCGAACGGGTTTGGAAAAGTTCCGTTGCCGGCAAGCCGGCCCCAGCCCAGCCCGGCCGTCAGATCGACATCGCCCCATTGCTTGCTGGCGACGAAATATTCGGAGCTGTAGACACCGGTTCCCAGGATGTCGCGAATGCCGAGCGAGATTTCCGGAAAATACGGCGTCTCCTGGAACAGCCGCATTTTCATGCCGAAGCTGCGGTCGAACAAGATCGGCGTGCTGCGGATGTTATGAACGGAGCTGTAGCGAAACGAGCCCGAAAGCCAGGGCAGAATCTGAAAGCCGAAATTGAAGCGCTGGGCTTCGCCCAGGATGCCGGCGGTGATCGACACTTCGCCGTCCGGCGCCATGCGCGAACTGGGCATGTCGAGGATGCCGACTTCGCCGAACGTGTCTTTGGGATTGTAGAATTCGTCGGCGCGGGCAGCCGTAGATAGGAACAGAATCGCAATGGCCGCCGTCAACACGAAGCGCTGCCCGAATCTTGTTCTCACCGGGCCTCGTCCCGAGTTGCTTCTCGACACTCGTCGGATATCTCCAG
>CAYXMO010000024.1:0-19403 GCA_964465935.1 uncultured Rhizobium sp. | reverse complement strand
CCGTCGCGCGGCTGACGCGGCGCCACATCGCGGCGACGCTGCGCGATTTGCAGGCGCAGCTCGGCGCCTGAACCTCTCGCCGGCGATGCCTCAGGCGTAGGAGATGCCGTAGGCGAACGGAATTCCGTTCGGGCACAGATTGGTGAACAGCCTGGCCGAGACCTGGTAGACGCGATGGGGGGCGGAGCCGTCGAGCGCCAATCCGCCGTCGCCGTGATGGAACGTCGCCGTGCCGTGCGCCGCCGTGATGCTCCGGGTGAAGGCGCCGCCGGCGTCGTCTTTCACCGCGATGTCGATCTTGATGAAGCTGTGTCCGGCGGGAAGCTGCGTGACGTCGGCGAAGGTCATCGTCGTGGGGAATTGCGCCGCCGATGCCAGATAGGTTCCGCTCAGCACGAAGGCCGGCGTCTGGCTGTCGGCGTAGCTCAGCACCGCGGCCAGCCCCAGCAGCGCGACCTGCGGTCCATAGCGCAGCGTGTAGGCGAAGCGCATGCCGTCCTGGCAGGAATCGGTGAAGACCGCGGCCCGCACGGCGTAGTCGACATTCGGCGCCGCGCCGTTGAGCACCAGGCCATTGCCGTCGCCGTGCTGGAACGAAACGCTGCCGCCATGCGCTGCGATGGTCTTGCGCGCGGCATGTCCCAGCCCGTCTCCCACCGTGACCTCGATGCGGTCGAAGACATGCCCGGCCGGAAGCGCCGTGGTGACGTCCTTGAACGTCATCGTTCCGGGATGGGTGGTGAGCGACGGCGCCACCAGGCGGTCGGCGAGCGGCGCCGCGGCCTGGACGGTGTCGGCATAGCTCAGCACCGTGCCGAAGCGCGCGCGGCCTTCGGCGCAGGCCGCCGGCACTTCCAGGATGCTCTCGTTGAGGCTGAACATCCCCGACGTGTTCTCGACCTCCAGCTTGAAGCGGTGCCGGATCGGCCGCCCGTTGCCGTCCTGCTTGAGCAGCACGCCGCTGCCCAGCGCGGTGACGGCCAACGTCACGGTGACGGGATTGTTGTTGGTCTTGGTGCTGTAAATCCGCGTCCAATTTCCCGTGCGGTCCTGCTTGTAGAGGTGATAGGCCGCGTTATAGGCCGCCGCCGGCCAGGACAGCGCCGAAGCGGTCAGCTGCGCTGGCGTCGGCGGATCGGCGCTGAAGGACATCGGCGGCGCCACCGGATTGCGGACGTCGACGATCGAGGCGCGCGCCAGCGTGGACGGTTTGGACGGGATGAGCTCCGGCGCGCCGCGCTCGTTGACGATGCCGCGCAACGCCACCACGCGGTAGAACAGAGGATCGCCGAACGGCGGGAACGCGACGTCCGAGAAATCGTCCACCAGTTCGGTCTGGGCGCCGGGAACCGCGTCATAGGCGCCCACCAGTTTCATGCTGCGCGTCGTCGCCGCGTCGGCGGGATTGTTGGCGCGGTAAAGGTTGAACCCGACGATGCCTTCGGCCGCGAGATAGGCGTTGACCGCCAGCTTGACCGAGGTCGGCACCTGGAGCGCGCGGTCTTCGAGGATTGAGGTGACCTTGCGGATCGCCGGCGCCTCGGCCGGATAGGCGTTGACAAGATGGATCGGTCCGGCGATCGGACTGCGTGGGCTGAATTTCAGCTCGTCGCTCAGTTCCGCGGCAAAGTAGAAATAGCTGTCCTTCGCCGCGCCATCGAGCGTGTAATCGGTGAAGCGCACATGCATGTCGCCGCCGCCGACATAGCGTACCGCCATCGGCGAGGGATCGAAGGCCGGATCGTCGAAGGCGAGCAGGTCGCCATTGGCGTTGCGCTGCGACGGCTTGCGCCCCGAAGTCTGGGTGCCGGGCTTGATGAACTGGTAGATCACCGGCGCCTCGGTCAGCGGCAGGAAGGCGCCTTCGACCGCGTGCCTCACGACATCGGGCATCGCCACGGCCTGGCCGTCGATGCTGAAGGGCGTGGCGGTGTCGCCGGGCGGGCGCACGCCGTCGAACGGCGCGATAGTGGTGCCCGGGATCATATAGGTGGTGTTGTCGGGGATCGGGAAACGGTAGCCGCCCGCGACATATTGATGGAAGCCAAGATCGGCGTGCAGGTTGGCGACGTTGACCAGATCGTTCCAGCGATTGGCGTCGAAGGCCGCATCGCCCGGCGCCAGCGCCGCGAGCGCGGCTTCGACGGCGTCGGCGGTAACCCCCTTGTACAGCGTGTCGAGCACGGCGCGCTCATTGGCGCGGTAGAAGACCAGGGCATAGGGTTGGCGCGTGGCGTTGGCCGTGACCTTGACGTCCATCGTCCAGGTCGCCTTGCCGTCGACATTGGGGCGCGTCGCATAGAGCGGGCCGGACGGCAGGTCGGGGCGCAGCGGCGGCGAGATCTTGTGCGCCTGCATCACCACCGGCGCCGTCGGGTTCGACAGGGTGGCGCTGACGCTGTTGCTGGCGCGGGCTGCGAGCAAGGTCTGCTTGGCGCTGTCGGCGGGTCCGGGCAAGGTCGTCGCCTGCGTCAGCACGCCGGCCTGGGCTTTGAAATAGCAGCGGTAGCCGGGATGGAAGACGACGCGCACGCCGCTTCCGGCTTGGATCGGATGATAGCCCGCGGCCGGCACATAGGACGCACCGACCTTGAACGTCGGATCGTAGACCCGCAGCTTGAGCGTGCTGCCGCTGGTGTCGATGCTCCGCACCTCCAGGACTTTCATCTTGCCGCTGGCCGCTTCGCGGATGCGGACCGTGCCCTTGTACCATTCGACGTCCGGATCGGAATGCGCCGGGAGCTGGAAGGACGCGAAGACGATGTCGAAGATGCCGGTCTTCGAGTTCGGAATCGGGTTGCCGCGCGGCGGCGCGGTCGCGCTCGTGGAATCGACGTCGAGCCGCTCGCTGACGGTGGCGAGCTGCGCGATGCCGCCGATATTGACGGTCTTCTGCGAACCGTCGGGATTGCTCACCGTCTCGGTGTGGAGCTGGCCGTTGTCGAGGAAGTTGATCAGCGCCACCTGCTTGGCGAGCGGCGCTCCCCAATTGGCCGGCTCGTTCAGGTTCTCCACCGCCAGGAAACGGTCGCCGGCGGCAGGCGCGGTAAGGTGCACCACGGCGCTTTGCTGGTTGTTGTTGTCCAGGTCGACGACCGTGGTCTGGCTCTGCTTGCGCACACGGAACACGGCGCCTTCGCCGGCTACGCTCGATTGGGCGACGCTGTCGACGACATAGAGTGTATCGTTCGAGGCGAAGGCGCTGCCGGCGAAACGCGGCTCGTCGCCCGGCACCACGGCGGGAGAGACGGTCTGCGGCGGCGAGACGCTGGCGATCGTGTAGGGCTTGGTGCGCACCTCGGCCAGCACCGGCGAAAGATCGGTCACCGATTTGATCGTGCCCTGCACCGCGCGCGGCGGCGCCTGGCGGAAGAAGATCTGCACCTTGTCGGCGTAGATGTTGGTGGGGGAGAATTTCTGCGGGATGTAGTGGTTCTGGTTCCACTCGAAGGTGGCGCGCACCAAGGTGGTGTCGCCGGGCGGCAATCCGGCCAGCTTCTGCTGCTCGCGCGCCGTGGTGAGGATCAGCGGGTCTTCGGGCTGGATGAGCTGCACCGCGAAGTTCGACGGCGGCAGCAGGGTGTTGCGCGCCGGGAACGCGGTCGTCACGTCCATCGCGTTGCCGAGCGGCGAGGGGAAGGCGAACCAGTTCACGCCGTAGAAGGCATAGCGGTGCTGGCCGGCCTCGCGCTCCTGGTGCGAATAGATCGGCGGCGCCGGCGCGCCCAGGGCGGCCGCCAGCTGCTGCAGCAGCGGCGCGACCTCGGCGGCGCCGGACGCGTCGCGGTAGTCCGCATCGCTGCCGAGCTCGGGCACACGCCAGTTCGCTTCGCTCGCCGCCTTGTATTTGCAGCCGTAGAACACCGGCTTGGTGACGTCGCAGGCGCAGAATTCGGCCGGCGGCACGAAGAACGGCCCGAAGGGCTGCACCGTGTCGTACGGCGCGAGGTGCAGGTTGACGATGCGCACGTCGTCGAACGGCACATAGCCGTTGGCGTCGGTCAGTGGGATCGGCGTCGGCGTGCCGTTGTCGGCCGCGATCCCGAAGGTCGGCGCTTCCTGCACCGGCGGCGGCGGCAGGCGCTTGTCGTACACCGAGGTCGGCAATGTCATGTAGAGATGGGTCCGCGGCGCCGCCGTGCCGCCGGGTTCGAGCGCGGCCAGCGTGCGATAGACCGCGACATGGACGTAAAGCGTCTTGTCGTCGCCGCGGGGCGCGTTCGGCTTGGCGGTGCAGCCCAGGCCGAGCATGCGCGCGACGTGGAAATCGAGCGCCACGAGCTTGAGCATCTGCAGATAGGAGATGTCGAAAGCGCCGCCGTCTGCCGGATCGTCGGCCGGCAGCGGGGCGGTTGCCAGCGGATTGGCGGCGCTGCCGCTCAGCCGAAGATAGTGCACGACGCCCTGCCTGAGGCCGTTGGCGTCGTTCGGCTCGCGCGTCGGCGGCCGCGTCGGGTCCCATTTGGCCTGGTAGTTCGGGACGTTGACCGTGAACAGGCCCGAGCTCCGGTTGGCGCCGACATAGCGCGGCCAGGAATGGTTCACCGTGTCGCGCGGCCGGTCCTCCAGGCGGGCAAAGACCTCGGCATCGAGATCGCTGAGCGCGAAGCGGTCGCCGGGGCTCTCCCAGCCGGCGTCCTTGCGCGGCAGCATCGCCGCGAGAAATTGCTCATAGGTCTCCAGCCGCAACTCGGCCGGCGGCACGCCGGCGAAATCGAAGCGGAAATATTTGACGTTCTCGGCGCAGACGCGCGGCTCGGCTGCGGCGGCCGCGAAGGTGAAGCGCCTGCGGCAGGCGATGAAGAGCGCGGCGCCCGGCAGGTTCTCCGAAACCGCGGCCGCTTCCACCCGCCAGACCGTTTCCTTGCCCGGCAGGACCGCCGCTTCGCCCTTGATGGGTGCCGGATCGGCTTTCGGCGGCGCCACGACAGGCGGTGGCGGTGTGACGGGCGGTGGCGCATCGGTCTTGACCGGAATCTTCTCGATGTCGATCGCCATGTCGAGCTTGCGCGGATCGGCCGCGGCGGCCGCGCCGGTGCCGAGCGTCAGGGCGAAGCACAGACGGTTCGTCACCTCGGCTTCGACGACGCCGCTATATTTGGCGAGAAACGCGCGGGGCGATGCCGCTGGGTTGAGCCCTTGCCGAATATTGTCGTATTGCGCGAGGTCGGCGAAGCGGATCACGACTTCGCAATGCTTGTTCGTCGCCGCGACGACGGTGTCGAATTTCCACAGCCGCTCGGCGCCGCTCTCGGCCAGCGCCACCGGCCGGTCCCTGGCGAAGTTCACGATGCAGGGATAGCGCGTCAGATACGGAACGCCCAATATCCCGACGAAATCGCCGGCCTTGTTGAAGCCGTAGCTCGCCGGATAGCGCGCCGCCGGGCCCGCCGCGAGATCGCCCTTGGGCAGATGCGTGTCGCCGAGGCCGCGCAGCAGCGTCCAGCGCAGATTGATCCCCTTGGTGCTGCCGTCGCTCCCGTCGCTGCCGGCGGCCTGCATGTAGAGATAGGGGCTTTGCAGCACCGTGCGTCCGGCGGCCAGGTCCATGAGCACGGTGGAGACCTGCGGAACCGGATTGACCGGCGGCACGGTGGTTCCCTCGGGCGTCATGGCGTCACCAGGAGGTTGACGGTCGCGACGCTCGCCGCCGTATAGGCCGCGCCGTCATATTCGAGATAGGTGAAGGTGAAGTAGAGGTCGTGCAGCGCCAGATCGAGCCCGGGATCGCCGATGAACGCCTTCGAGCGGTCCTTGGAATGCAGCACGGTGAAGGTCTTGGGCGGCGCGTTGTGCTGCACCAGCGCGATGGTGCCGGCGATGGCCGCCGCCGGGATTTTCGGATCGTTGAACGGTTCGGGATTGCGCACCAGGATGCCGATGACCTTGTGATTGGCGGCGTCGCGCACGACGTTGAAATCGGTGCCGACAGGCGGATCGAGCGGCCCGGTCCGCAAAATGCCGTCCATCAGCCGGTCGAACGGATCGGCATATTCCCGCTCCAGAGGATCGCCGCTCGGATAATTGTGCGCCAGCAGCGCGGCAAGCTGGCCGTGGCGCGTCGCGTCCAGCGTCACGGCGATGTCGTCGTACAGCGCGTCCTTGCGGTAGACGCCGTCGCGGTCGGTGAGGCGGTAGCTTGCGACCTGCTCGGCGAAATCGCCAAAGCGCGAGGTCTGGAAGTTGAAGCGGTGGACTTCCGCGGCGTTGCCGTTGTGGTTGGCCTTGAACACGGCGAGATAGAGCTTGAGCGGCTTGAGTTGGCTCACCGTCACGTTCGACTGGATGCCGATCGGCTTGATCGCGCCGATGCCGGTGCAGGGGTTGCCCTGGGTCGCCATGGCGTTGAGGATCTGCACGTCGCGGCCGGAGCGGCCCAGCGCGTTCGCCGCGAACACGGCGCTCACCGGCGGCACGAAGCCCGCGTCGCTGGCGCTCGCCGGGAGCGGGTTGACCGGATCCAGGATGCTCACATCGAGCGTGCTGGTGACCGCGAGGTTGCCGTTATAGGCGTCGAAGCGGCCGCCGAACATCGTGTAGATGTAGGGCTGGGTATAGAACACCTGCAGCTTGGGGTTCTTGTAGAACAGCGGCTTGGAGTTCAGCACGTTGCCGTCGGCGTTGGGATAGCACTTGGCGTAGTCGATGAAGGGCTTGAGCGACAGCAGGCGGAACTGATCGCCGCGGTCCTGGGCGGCGAGCGTCAGGTACTCGTTGCGGTACTGCGCGAAATGCCCGATCCCGCCGCGGGTGCTGAAGCCGAAATGCATGTAGACCGGCACCGCCGAATTGATGCTCCTTTCCGGCACGCTGACCGTGTCGGTCGTGCGGATCGACACCGCATAGGTCGTGTCCGGGCGCCAGATCGGATGGATGGTGTTGTTGATCGCGGTCGCCATCGCGGTATTGCTGGCCAGCACGTCGGCGAAGCTGGGAATGGTATTGTTGTAAAGCTGGCTGCCCAGCGGCAGCCAGCAGACGCCGAACACGAAAGTCAGGCAGGTGTAGTCGAACCTGGGATCGATGTTGCAGGGAAAGCGCGGCCGCACAACCGCGCCCGCCACCGGTGCCGCCATCAGGGGCAGGGCAGCCGCGCCGCCGCCGCCGCCGAGCGTGCCCAGGCACGCGGCGAACGCCGTCAAGGCGGCGATGGAATCCTTCAGCGCCGCGGCTTGCGCGCGCAAATCGCTCGCGTCGCGGCGGTATTTCGTCGCCAGCGCGCGGTCGCGGCCTTTGCTGGCGTCCAGCCGCGCCGCCAGCGCGTCGTCGCGGGCGGCATCGGCCAGCAGTTTGAGATAGCGGGCCTTGAGGGCGTCGAGTTCGCGCTGCGTCTGGCTGGCGAGGTTGGCGCCATACGCCGCCAGGCTGCCGCACGCCGGCGGCGGCACGTGCGGCGGCAGCACCGCCATGTTCGGCTGCGGCCATTGCGCCTGCGCCTTGGACGGGGTCGCCGCGGTCAAGCCTTCGAGGCAGGTACAGCGTCCGGCCACGATCACGACTTTGTCGATGGGCGTGGCGGGCGCGTCGTAGACCACCGGATGCAGCAGATGGGCGGCATCCAGCACGTCGCGCTTGACGGTGACATAGCCATAGACCGGCTGGCGGCTGCTGTTGACCCCGGTCTGGCGGCGCTGCTGATAAAGTATCGTGACGTCATCGGCCAGCGTCGCCAGGCGCAGCACGACATGACCCGTCGCTTCGGGGAAGAAGAGTTCGAGCTGCGCGTCCGGCTTGAGCGCCAGTCCGTTGCTCAGCCCGAAAGGATTGAGGAACGGCCCGACCGGCGCGTCGGCGCCCGTCAGCCGCGCCTGGATGTCCTTGAGGGTGTAGCGCCGGCCGGCGGTCACCAGCTTCAGGTCCGGGAATTCGTCGGCGACGATGCAGTGCTCGGGGATCGGCGCTTCGGCGCAGAAGATCGTCTCGGTGGTGATGCCGCTGTTCTCGGGGACGAAGGCGCCGGGGATGTCGCCGGCATAGCTGAGCGGCGTCTGGGTCAGGAGCGACAGCTTGTTGATCCGCCCCGGCTTGTCGAGCTGCCACCAGCCCTGCTTGAGGCCGGCCAAATCGTTGGGATCGACGAACGCGGCGTGCTGCAGCGGCGTCAGCGCGGCATAGATATCGTAGTCGGCCCATTGCAAGGTATGCGGGTTCCACGAGCGGATCTTCACCTCGTCCACGACATAGCTGTGGTGCACCTGGGGCGACTTGCCCTTCTGCGGCGGCACCAGCTCGACATTGTCGTAGCCGGTGCCGGTGATGCCGATATTGGTGACGCTCGCCGACGGCGCGATCGGCTTCTTGAATTCGATGTCGATGCTGGCGTCCAGCGGCACGACGAAATCGGCGAAATTGCCGCTCCAGCCCTGCGTCGGCGGCGGCGGCAGCGCCTGGTTGACGGCGCTCCCGCCGGCCACGTTGAGGGCGTAGCGCTCGCGCGTGACGATGTTCACCGACCGGGCGGCTTCGCCGATGTCGTCCTCATTGAAGATGTGTGCCCGGACGGTGTCGAGCGACGAGTCGAAGGTCCAGGTGAAGTGCAGCGTCACGGTGCCGCCGAATTTGCGGAACGGCCTGGGCAGGTCGACGCTGACATCGACCGAGCCGGTGATGATGAACGGCTTGGGCGCCTCGGCGGCGAGTCCGGCGGCCAGGCTGACGCCGAGCTTGAACTTGAACACCTTGATGGCGGCTGAGCCGCCCAGCAGGATCGCGGCCCCGATTTGCGGCGGCTTGAAGGCGATGCGGCCCTGGGTGTCGAGGAAGACATGCGCTTCGAGATGGATCGGTCCGAAGCCCTTGTTGAAGTCCCAGGTGACGCCGGCGCCGGCCTTGATGCCCGAGGCCGAGAGCATGAGATAGGACCAGGCGTCGAACAGCGTGAAGAGCCGTGCCGTGACGCGCTTGCTCGCCGGCAGGTCGCGGCCGGCATTGATGTACCAGGCCGAGGCGTCGTCGAAGAAAAAGCCCATCTCGATCAGCGCTTCGAGGTCGAGAATGGCGCCGCTGTCCTGGGGCAGCTTGTAGGCGACGCCGAACGCGGCCTCGACCGAATGCTTGCTCACGGTGATGAAGACGCTGAACGGCGGATCGTCGGGCCTGAGGTCGACGCGCTCGCCCACGATCGCGGCCTGGCCCTGCAGCACGAACACGTCGGGCAGCGACAGCAGCGCGAAAAGCTTGGCCGAGAACGCCTTGCCGGAATCGGTCAAGGTGCCCAGCGTCAACCCGGCGCCGACCGCGAAGCCCTTGCGCGGTGCGAATTTGCCGACGTCGACGCCCTCCTTATAGGCGGGCGGCACCTTGGCCTTGTAGAATTGATACCAGTCCGCGTCGGCGGCGAGGTTCAGCGGCGCATAGGAGCGGTCGGCGACATAGCGCAGGCCGAGCATGCCGCGGAAGCCGTAGATGCCCAGGCTGGTGTTGCCCAGCGGGATCGGCACCGAGATGCTGATCTCGGTATCGACGATGAAGGCGGGGACGGACGGGCTGAGGCGCATCGCGGCGCTGCCGCCGATGCCGGCCTTGGGCAATTTGACCGAGACGCCGCCGGCATATTCGGTGCCCGAGCCGGGGACCGCCGGGTCGGGTTCCTTGACCTGCAGGAAGCCGCTGATCAGCACCGTCGCCTCCTCGGCGGACTTGCCGCCGGGGATGACGATGTCGATGGCGATGCCTTCGATGCGCACGAAGATGTCGAGGTCCTGGATCGACGCCGCGTCGGCGCGCCAATAGACCTTCACGCCGTTGGCGCGCGCGTCGACGCCGCCGGGGTTGACGTTCACGCCGCCGTCGAAGCCGAAATATTTATAGGGGCGGCCGCCCTTCTCGTAGGAGCCCATGCTGATCGCGGTGACCGAAAGCTTGACCGGGCCGATCTTCAGCGTCAGCGCCTTGGGCAGGACGATGGCGCCGCCCTGGATCTCGAACTTGCCGTTGTCCCAGACGATCAGCTTCTTGATGTCGACGGCGATCGGCCGGTCGAAGGACAGCATCGGGATGTTGAAGAGGAAGGTGATCGTGCCGCCGGTCTCGACGAAGAAGCGGCCGTCGCCGCGGCCGAAGCCGAGCATGTTGACCTCGAAGTCCATCACGCCGGGGATGAACAGGTGAACGCCGGGGTTCTCCGTCGCGGTGACGCTGAAATCGCCGTCCTCGGCGATGTGCGCGGTGATGGCGATGACGGCGTCGTTGCTGCTGCTCGGCGAATCCTTGAAGCCTTTGAGGCTCAGCGAGCCGGCGATGTTCGACTCGACGATGGAATTGCGCTCGAAGCGGATGTCGAAGCTGGTGAGCGCGGCCTCGAAATTGCCCAGCTTGGTGTGGAAGGCGCCGGCCGCGTTCAGGCCGATCTTACCCGACAGGCCGCCGCTGCCGATGATGATGTTGCTGCCGACGATGCTGGGCCCCGGCGCATTATTGCTCGAAGCGCTGAACCACTTCTTGGGCAGCCCGATCTGCGCGCTCTGGATATAGGCGCCGACGAAGTCGGGCGGTCTGCCGTCCGCCGTCGCTTCGGGGATGTTGGTGGTGCGGCTCAGATCCAGCTTCATGCCGCTGAAGGCCAGCGTCACGCCGGTATCGCCGATCTGCGACGGCGAGAAGGCGAAGGTGTTCAGCGCATCGAAGCCGAGGCCGCTATCGGTCGAATAGCGCAGCGAGCCGGCGATGAAGGTGAGCTTCGATTTCTGCTTCTGGTCCTCCGGCGCCGTCGAATTGGCGTCGATGACGTCGCCATTGATGTCGACCGGCTTGAGCAGGCTACGGGGAAATTCCAGCGCCAGATTGATGTTCTTGATGGCGAGCGCGCAGTGCGGGATGAGGAACGCCTTGAAGTCCTCGGCGGAAAGGTCCTTCACCCATTTGGCGAAGAAGGCTGAGATGCGCGCGAAGATGTCGTCGATCGGCGCAGCCGCCCCGAGGAACGCGCCGATCAGCACCTCGTAGACGTCGACCTGCTGGACGCTGTCGAACTGCGCCAGCAGATCGGCGATCACGGCGTCGGGATTGCTGCTGTTCAGCTTGCTGAGCGGCGGCGCCGGCAGATTGTCGAGATTGTAGGCGTCGACGAAGGCCTGCACCGGATCGGCGGCGCTGCCATAGAGCTGCGCGATCAGTTCGGCCAGCAGTTCGGCCGGGCCGGCGCCGGCGGCCTCGATAAAGGCGCCGAACAGCAGGCGCGGCAGCTCGGTCAACGCCGACGGATCGAACGCGTTGATGTATTTCAGGATTTCCCAGCGATAGCCGATCGCGATGGCGAATTCCGTGGGCGGCGGCGGCGGCGCGGAATTGAGCACCAGCGCCGCGCCGCCGGTGCCCGGAATTTCGAAACCGAATTTTTTGTAGATCATCAGCGAGAGCTGGTAGTAGCCGACGTCGCCGAACCTGCTCTTCTGAACCTGCAGGTCGCGATAGTAGAGATTGTCGAAGATGTCGTGCAGCACGCCCTGCACGAAGCCGAGATTGGCCGGCACCGCGTCCAGCGGCAGCAGCGACGACAGCGAAGGATAAAAGACGGTATCAGCGGCCATGGGCGCCTCGCTCCTGGCCGGGAGGCGGAACGCAACCGGCCGGCGTTCTGGCTGCTAGCGAGAGCCTGATGGCCACGGGTTCCTGTCCTTAGACGACGACCGATGAAGCACTGTAGGCAAGGCCTGTGTTCAAGAGCTGGCCGCCGAGATAGCCCACTTTCAGAACGTCGCCGTTGTTCGGAAGCGCCCCAAGCAGGCCCACGAAGCGGTCGCCTTCGGCGTCGATGACGATGACCTCGACGGGCACTTGGCCCACTTCGGCCGCGATCGGCTTGGCCCGATGCATGAAGTGGCTTCCCTGCACGACGATCCGCAGCTTCCAGAGCGGTTCGGATGCCGCCGAAAGGTCGTGATAGGTGGCGCTGTCGATGTTCATGTCGGCGGCTCCGGGCTAGCGCTTTATCAGTTGAAGCGAATCGAAGAACTGGTACTTGGCGAACCCGCCCGGCACTTCGAGCGAAACCGACCGGATGTCGGCGAGATCGATTCCGGCCAGGCCGGTCACGTCGATGGCGAGGGTTTCCAGCCGGATGACCGTGCAATTCGTTATCTGGTCGAGAACGGCGCTGCCGCTTTTTATTCTCCGGTGGGATTGGTGAAAAACCGGCAGCCTGGGGCTCTTCGCTGTCCGCAGCGACGCCGCCGCGATCCGGGCGCTGGCGGCGGCGGCATCGGTGAAGACGATCGTGAAGTCGGGCAGCGGGTTGAGGGCGGCGTCGGAGGTATGCGCCGCCGTGGATACGTCGGCATCGGCGCAGACCCTGAAGGTGAACAGGTCGTAGCCGGTCCAATTTCGCAGGGCCGGCGCCAGGTCGAGTTTGTAGACCGCCGTGTTTGCGGGCGTGTTGGGTGGCACGGCCAGAACGCGGGTTTGATGGTTCGTGCGTCCGGCGATGGAGGTGCCGTCGACCGCGTCGGCAGGCGCCGCGGCCAAGGAGAAGGTCGTGAGCGACGCGCCCGCCGTCAAGGTGCGGGTGCCGCCATCCGCGGCCGTTCCGCTGACCTGGAACTCGTCGAGTTCGACGGCCGGCGCCCCGAACGACCATTGCACCGCGGCCTTGGCACCGATCGAATTGGCCGTGCGTCCGTCGAACAGCGATTGGAGCGATGCCGTGCCGAGCAAGTGCCAGCGGAACAGTCCGCCGATATATTCCTTGGCCAGCGTGCGGTGGTCCGGCCGCGAGATCAGCTGGCCGATCTGGGCCGCTGCCATGCCGTCATCGTCCTGGTCCCACACGTCGTTGAAGCGGTTGTGATTGCAGGCGTCGAAGAACAGCATGGATTTTTCGGTCTCGGCGCGGTCGTAGTGCCGAAATCCGGTCCCGGCGGAATCGTCCGCGCCGTCGTCGCCGGCCAGGTCGCCGTCGAGCGCGCCGTAAAGCACGGCGTAGAATGGCGCCGCTTGCGAATCGAGGTGAATCTGCGCGCTTGTGGTGCCGGTAAAGTCGGACGGCGCCAGGGAGCAGACCGCCTTGACCGTGTAGCGCGTGGCCGCCGGCCGCGCCGCGTTGAGAATGGCCGCCCGCACGACGGCATCGCCGCCGCGGGAATGTCCCATCATCCCGACATTTGCGAAATCGAGCCGTTGATGGAATGGCGAGGCGGCGTCCGCGTCCATGGTCCGCAGGGCGTCGAGGGCGCCGAGCGCCAATTCGGCCCGCATCTCGATCCATTGCCCCAGGGCGTTGGCCACGTTGGTGTCGACCGAGACCGAAACGATCCCCCAGCTCGCCAGCTCCTTCTGCAGATAGAGATATCCCAGGTGACTGGGAATCTTCTTGCCGGTCTGGGTATCGAAATATTCGTGGTTGCCGTGCACCAGCACGACCACGGGCACGCGCCCGCTTCCGGCAAGCTTGGCCGCGTCGTTGGGGTCGGCGGGATAGGCGATGTGCAGGCCGCGCTGAATCTTGAAGGTGTCGTTGGATTGGGGAAAAAGGAATTTCCAGTTCGTCAATGCGTCGACGATGGTGTCGTAAAACCACACCCGCAGGCGGAGCGTACTGTCGATACGGTCGAGCACCTGGTAGGTGAGTGGTCCGTTCAAGATGTTGAAGTTGGTCTTTTCGTAGAACGCCGGCTGCGTGATGAGGGCGCGGGCGTCGCCGTCGCCGATGTCGATTTCTCCCACGCCGTAGGGGCCGGCCTCCGGATAGCCGGGATTGGCGGTGGTGGACGAGGGCACCTGCGCGGCGGGCTCAAGAGCCAGCATTGGCGTACACCGTTATGTTGGGCCCGCTGCCGGCGCCGGAGCTTACTTCGCGAACCTCGTAGTTGTTTCCGTTGGCGTTGAGGGCATAGCCCCTGAGCACAAGTTCGAGCGATGTGTAGGCGATCCCCGCCAGATCGGTCCGTCTCTGCGGATTCTTGATCCCCAGATAGGTCCTGAAGCGTTTGTCGATCACGCCGCCCGAGGCGATCTTGGTCTTCCAGCCGTTCCATGTGGCGTTGGCGATCACGATCATCAGCACCCTGTCGAAATCGGGGGCGGCGAATTTGCCGATCCAGCTGTCGCTGGCGAAGTCCGCGACGGGGACCGTGGCCGTGGCCGAAAGCTTGACGCTGCCGGCGGTGACGATTTCCCGCGGATATTTCAGCGCCACGAAATTCGGATAGTGGCCGGCGAAGTCCGCCGCCTCGCCGGACAGCGCGACCAGTTTCGCCGCCAGTCCTTTGCGCTTACGCACCGCCGTCGGCAGCAGGAACAGCGAGATGTTGTCGCTGTCGCTGGCCATGCCGACGCTGGCGATGGCGTCGAAATGCAGGCCGGCCTCGTCTTGCGCGTCGATGTAGATTTCCTCGTCGTAGACCGCGCTCCTGATTGGCGCCGTGGCGCTCAGCGGGATGTACAGATCGCTCGGCCAGATCAGATTGTCGAGATAATTGCCGGACGGGATGACGGTCGGCGCCGCCGATGCCACCGTTGCGCCGCGCTGCTTGAGATATTTGAGCCTGATGTAGCTGGCGGCCGGCGTGGTCGCCTGCTGCCCCGTGACGTTGGGGATCGCGAAGGTGAGGGCGTCTTGCCCGCTTGCGCCCTTGGGCGTGGTGTAACCGCTGCCAAAGGGAAGAAACGCGTCGAAGAACCGCTCCGCGCTCTTGAGCTCGCCCGGAAAGCCGTTGCCCTTGACGTGCAGCTCGCGATAGCCCTGCGAGATGTAGATCAGCGGCTTTGCATTGTCGCCTTCCGCCAGCTGCAGCTGGATCGCGGTGCGGGCTTTGGCCGTGTTCGCGGCGGGGAGGTCCGCCGCGGTCACCGCCAGGATCGGCCAATTGTCGCGGTAGTAGTCGACCAGACCAGGCGGGTTGCCGAGCAGGACGATTCCATTGTAGTTGCCGAAATAGTCGAACGAGAAATTGTGCTCGTTGCGGATGTCGAGATAGACCCGGTTGCGGTTGTGGAACGGGAATAGAACGTCCGTGTAAAGATCGTTTCCCGGCTTCGGCACGAACGTGGTGCCGGCGTTCTTCTTCGCCAGCACGCCGGCCTTGAAGAACGAGCCGTAGAAGGCGCAAGGGTCCATGAAGCCTAGGATCTGCTCCTTGGCGTGCCAGTGGTCGAATTTCTGCGCGCCGTTCGCCGCCGCCGCCAGCGTCGGAACCGAAATCCTGTTCTCCAGCTGGCGGACGAGCTTGAGCGTGTGATGGAAGTTCAGGCCCTCCATCAGCACTTCGATCCCGAACTTGGTCTTGTCGAACTGGCCGACGGTCCAGCCGCCGTCGACGTTGGGCAGCTGGAACGACACGCCGGTGCGGTAGAACAGGTTGTCGATCGGATCGCTGTCGGCGAAGTTGCTGCCCGTCAGGCCGATGCCGAGCGCGGCAGCCGGCGCGGTGGCCGGCGGATTGGGGCTGACTGCGGCGTTCTTGCGCGCCTGCACGGCCCAGGCGAGCTGGGTGAGCTGGTTGCTGGCTGCTGCCGCCACGTCGAGGCCGTTGGCTGCGATCAGCGAGCTGGCGAGGATGCCCTTGTAGACGATGTATTTGATGGGGGCGAAGTTGAGCGCCGGCTGCACCAGCGGCTTGAGCACGATGTTGACCAGCGGCGGCGTCGTGCCGGGAATTTTCTGGACGCAGACGGTGGCGTCGCACATCGCATAGGCGGTGGGATTGAAGGTCGCGCTGTGCAGGCTGGTGACGCGATATTCGTCCATGCCGGGCGCCGCGCCGGTGGTGACCGGGCCATAAAGCGGATCGCCCGCGCCCTGCGCCGCGACGTAGTTGACGACGCCGGACGCCTGCTTGTCGGCATCCACGAAGAAGAAAAAGTTCTTCGACCCCATCGAGCGGTGCCCGCTTATCGAATGAACGCTAGCGCCGGCGGACCCGAACCGAAAATCTTCGGCCGCCATGCCTTCGAACGATGTATTGACTGAGAATGCTACGGAAAGAACGCAGGTTCTTTTGAAGAATATCTGCTCACATACAATATAGGACGATGAGTTCCCAAAGTTGAAGTGTCAACATGGCGGCGGATTCCGGGCGATGTCTGTTTTGGTCCCTTGGGATAGCGGCCGCAGCGCGGCAATCGCCGCGAAATGGCGGATTTGAGCGGCGATACGTTGAACAGGGCGTGGCCCTGCCATCCGGTCGATAGCGACAGCGTGTCGACGCGCGAAGCTTGGCGCCAGCGCTCCTACGCCCTGCGGGCTTCGGAGGGCATCCTCCGCTGCTGCGCAGCGTAGGATGGCTTGCCGAGCCGTAGCGCGCGGCAACCGGCCCGCCTTCGCCCAAGTGGGCTTCGGCGTGGCAGCCTTCTCTCGCTTCGCGAGCGAAGGCTGGTGGGCGCGACAGGGATTGAACCTGTGACCCCTCCCGTGTGAAGGGAGTGCTCTCCCGCTGAGCTACGCGCCCGCTCCGATCGGCGGACCCGCCGTATAGGGGGACGCCGCCGGGGCCGTCAAGTTTGGGGCCGGGGCCGCCTGGCGATCATCAGCATTTGCGCCCGTTCCTCCAGCTCCATCGCGGCGTCGAAGCTGCCGATCTCCAGTGCCGCATCCAGACTGCGCTTGGTCAGGCGCAGCGCGTCGGGCCGCGCCTCGCACATGGCGCGCGCCAAGGCGAGGCCGTGGTCGTCGAGCTGGGCGTCGGGGAGGACGGCGCTGACCAGTCCGGTCTTCAGCGCGTCCTGCGCGTCGATCGGCTGGCCGGTGAGCAGCGCCTCGCGGGCCCGCGACAGGCCCATGGTACGCTGCAGCCGCCAGGCGGCGCCGAGCTCGGCGCCGGAAAGCCCGATCTTGATGAAGGCCGAGTGGAACACCGCGCTCTCGCCGGCCACGATCACGTCGCTCGCCAGCGCGATGGCAAGGCCGCCGCCCGCCGCCGGCCCGCGCACCAAGGAGATGACCGGCTGCGGGCAGGCGCGCATCGCCTTCATCAGGTCGCGCAGATACCAGTCGCCGTCCGGCCCGTCCTTCAGCGCGTCCGGCTGGCCCATGGCTTTGAGGTCGGCGCCCGCGGTGAAGCCGCGCCCGGCGCCGCGCACGATGATGACGCGGGCGGCGGTGTCGCGCCGCCGCGCCTCGAACCAGGCGAGCAGCGCTTCGCTCAGCGGCTGGTTGAGCGCATTGAGCCGGTCCGGCCGGTTCATCGTCACGCGGCGGATCTCGCCGATCTCCTCGATCTGAAGAATGTCTTCGCTCATCCGCCGTCTCCTTTTGTTTGCGCCAGGCGCCGCGCCAGCGCCGGTATCTGCGTGAAGTCGCCCGTCACCGCGTCGCCGCCCAGCGTGTGCGCCGGCTCGGGCGTGTAGCCGTAGTCGACCAGGATCACCGGCGCCTTGGCGGCGCGCGCCGTCGCCACGTCGGTGATGCTGTCGCCGATCATGATGCCGCGCGCCACGTTCAGATCGCGCAGCACGTCGTGGAAGATGCGCGCATCCGGCTTGACATAAGACATCCGCCCGGCGCCGTAGATTACCGCAAAGAAGCGGTCGAGCCTGAGCGCCTTGAGCAGCAGGTCGGCCATCTCCTGCGGCTTGTTGGTCAGGACCGCGAGGTGGGCGCCTTCGGCTTGCAAGGCGCTCAGCGTCTCCACCACGCCGTCGAACGGCCGGCTGAAATCGGCGATATGGGCGCGGTAGTGGACGATGAAGCGGTCGAACAGTTCCGCCAGCTGGGCATCCTCGACCGGCGCGCCCGTCGCGGCCATCGCCTGCTGGATCAGGGAGCGGGCGCCGAAGCCGACCATATGGCGCAGGGTCGCCGGGTCGACTTCCCGCCGCCCCACCGACCGGAGCACGGCGTTGGTCGCGCCCAGAAGGTCCGGCGCGGTGTCGACCAGGGTGCCGTCGAGGTCGAAGATCAAGCCGTACATTAACCGGACCGTCAGGGGAATCGTGAGGCAATATAGCGTCGCAATTCGTCACTTTGTCCTTTTTCTGCGGTGGTTTAGGGGAACGTCATGGCAGCACGCGCTTTCGTCATCCTGGCCGCCGGCCAGGGCACGCGGATGAAGTCCGCGCTGCCCAAGGTCCTGCACCCCGTCGCCGGCCTTCCCATTCTCGGCCATGTCGTCGCCGCGGCGCGCGGCGCCGGTGCCAGCCGCATCGTCGTGGTCAGCGCGCCGGGGATGGAGAGCCTGCGCGGCTATGCGACCTCGCTCGGCGCCGAGAACGCGATCCAGGACAAGCCGCTGGGCACCGGCCATGCCGCGCTGGCGGCGCGCGCCCTGCTCGGCGATTTCGACGGCGCGCTCCTGGTCAACAATGGCGACATGCCGATGGCGCTGGCCTCGATGATGGAGGAGTCGCTGGTCTCCGCCGAGCGGACCGGCCTGTCGCTGGTCGCGTTCCGGCCCAAAGACCCGGCCGCTTATGGCCGCGTGCTGCGCAACGCCGACGGCACGCTGGACCGCATCGTCGAGTTCAAGGACGCGACGCCCGAAGAGCGTAAGGTCGATCTGTGCTGCGCCGGGACCTATTCGGCGGCGAGCGCGCGCAAGTTCTTCCAATGGGCGGCGCAGCTGAAGAACGACAATGCGCAGAGCGAATACTACCTCCCCGAAGTGCCACTGATCGCCAAGGCCGACGGCGTGGCGTGCGCCATCACGCTGGCCGACGAGATTACCGTGATGGGCATGAACAGCCGCGCCGAGCTGGCCGAGGCCGAGGGCCATATGCAGCAGCGCCTGCGCCGCGCCGCGCTTGACTCCGGCGTCGGCATGACCGCGCCGCAAACCGTGTTCCTCGCCTACGACACCGTGCTGGAGCCCGACGTGCATATCGGCCCCTATGTCGTGTTCGGACCCGGCGTGACGGTCAAGCGCGGGGCGCAGATCAAGTCGCACTCGCACCTCGAAGGCAGCGAGAAGGACGGCCCCGTCGTCGTCGGCGAAGGCGCGCTGGTCGGGCCCTATGCGCGGCTGCGCGGCGGCGCGGTGCTGGAAGAAGACGTCCACATCGGCAATTTCGTCGAGATCAAGAAGGCGCGGATCGAGAAGGGCGCCAAGGCCAACCATCTGACCTATCTGGGCGACGCCCGCGTCGGGCCGGGCGCGAACATCGGCGCCGGCACCATCACCTGCAACTATGACGGCTTCGACAAGCACCACACCGACATCGGCGCGGGCGCTTTCATCGGCTCCAACAGCGCGCTGGTCGCGCCGGTCAGCGTCGCCGACGGCGTCTATGTCGGCGCCGGCTCGGTGATCACCAAGCCGATGGCCAAGGACAGCCTGGCGCTGACGCGCGCCGAGCAGAAGGAAATTTCGGGCTGGGCGGAGAAATTCCGCGCCCGCAAGAAGGCCGAGAAGGCCGCCCCAAAAAATCAAACGACAAAGGGCAAATAGCATGTGTGGCATTGTCGGAATCGCGGGCACCCGCGACGTCGCGCCGGTCATCCTCGATGCGCTGAAGCGCCTGGAATATCGCGGCTA
>CAYXMO010000023.1:0-19983 GCA_964465935.1 uncultured Rhizobium sp. | reverse complement strand
TGAGCAGCCGGCCGCGCACGCTGAGCACGGCGGGATCGTCGTCGATGAGTTCGAAGCCGCCTTCGAGAAACAGCCGGCAGGCGTAGTCGAGCGCGCCGGACCGGGCATAGGCGATGATCGAGAGGAGGGAGGGGTGGGGAGTCACGGCTATTCCAATATCTGCTCCAGACCGTCACCCGGCCGCCGGGCAAGGCGGAGCATCGCCCGGTGCCACGCAACACGCAATCCGCCAATCCCTCGACGCGCCCCGCTTCAAGCGCCGGACGCCACGATGCCGTAATCGCCCGGATTCTTGATGTCGGGATCGTAGCGGACCGTCATCGGCGGCGGCGCACTGGGCGACGGCGCCTGCGCCGAGAAATGGAAGCGCAGATAGAGATTGTAGGGATCATAGTTCGCGCCGCCATTGGGAAAATACTTCGCATTGAAGACGATCTGGCGATAACGGCCCGTCGAGGTTTCGTTCGCCTGCAGTCCGTAATAGCGGCCGTTGAACGACGAGAGCGCCGTTGCTGCCATTGTCATGGCATCATCTTGCCGAAAATCGCAGTCGTAGCCGCTGGGATCGAGGTTGAACACCATGAGATATGTGTCGCTGCCCGAGGGGATGCGGAAATCCAGCGGCCCATCGTTCGGATTGGCTGTGGTGCCCCGGCTCTTGAAATACGGGACAGGGAGGCCGTCCGGGCCGGCGACAAGACCGATCGTGTAAATCAGCTGCGGCTTGCCCGAATCGATGGTGCCGCTGCTGATCGGAATCTCTAGACCTCCGCCGGTCGAGAGATATTTCGAGATTTGAAACGCTGCCATGATGTCCTCCTGTCTGCGTTGAATCTTGAACCTGCCCGCCATCGGGCGCACGCACGTCTTCGCGCCGGCCGCCGGGCCGGACGATTTGTAACCACCACATCGAATGTTCCAGCCGGCCGTCCCGGCGGCTCAGCGCCGCTTCTTTGCCGCCGCTTTGCGCTTCGCCGAAAGAAGCTTCGGACCCTTAGGGAATAATCCGTAGTCGCCGGGGTTCTTGATGTCCGGATCGATGAAGAGTTCGATCGGTTCGATGTACGTCGTGCCCCGTGGCGAAGTGTAGATCTTGAACTTCAGATTATATTTGTAGTTTCGCAGCTGCTTGCGGAAGCTGTGCCTCGCCTCGATTTGCGCCGTGAGGCACAGTTCGTCATCTCCGGTATCCGGCGGCACCATGGAATAGTTTTGCAGCCAGTCCTGATCGGGCGCGGCCGGTACATCGTAAGCCAACGTAATACCGGCGGGATGCGAGAATTCCCAAATTTCCGGACCGTTGTTCTGCAGCTCAAACACCAACAGTGTGTCCTCACAGATGCGCAAGTCGAGCAGTCCATCGCCCGGTTTTTGGGCGGTCGTGTTGAATGACACATAGAGCTGGCCCGCGATATCCTCGGTCAGCGTGACCTCGCAGGAGACCGGCTTTCGCTGGGTCAAGACCGGATTTTCCGGCAGACGCCGCTGGTGTTTCAGCCACGAAGGCGTAAGCGCCTTCAATTTCAGTCCCCGCATCGCCATGTCATTTCTCCCCTGGTCTGCCGGATTTGATCTTGTCCAGATCGATCTCGACCTTGCGCTGCTGTGCCGCCCAACCCGCGTTGTGAGGATCGAAGATCGTCATCTGATCGATCAGCGCCTTGGCGCGGATCAGCCTTGCTTTCGCCTGATCGATCTCGCCCGATCTGACCTCGCCGCGCGCCAGATTCCGCTGCAGCGCGATCCAGTCGATCTTGAAATCCGTGTTCAGAGGTTCGGCTTTGATCAAGTCTTCGATCATCCGTTCCGCGATCAACCGATGTGCCTTGGCTTGCGCTTCGTCGCCGTTCAAGTGATAGGCGTCCGCCAGCCAATGCTGGCGGTTGAAAAGATCGGCCTGGACGAGGCTGGAGGGCGGCAGCCGGCGCGCGGCGTCCTGCATGTGCCGCAGCGCGGATGCGCACCATTTCAACGCGGCGGCGGGCTCTTGCGGCATGGCCAGCGAGCAAAGGTCGGCTTCGGCATAGGCGAGCTCGCGAACATAGCGCGGCTCTTGCGGCGACAGCGCGATCATTCGCATCGCGAGTTGCCGATAGTGCTCGAATCCGGTCTTGGCGCCGGCGCGGTTGCCGCGGCCGTAGGCGTCGAGACCCAAGAAGAACGTGCTTTGCGCGTGATCGAACACCCGTTCTGCCGCGCCGGGATCGGCTGCGAGCAAGGCTGCCGTGATATTGAAGGCGGCGCGGAACTTCTCGATTGCCGAATTGTGATCGCCGCGGTCTTCGTCGTCCTCGCCAAGCGCTTGGAGGAGCTGCGCGCGATGCGCCTGTACGTCCGGGCTTTCGTTGCCGGTCTGAAGATCGTAATAGGCGAGCGCGCGCTGATTGACGGCGCTCATGACGTCGAGCCTGCCGACGCTCCTCAGTTTTTCGCGCAGATCGGTGCGCATATAGCCCGCCAGTCCTTCCGCTTCCGCCCGCTGCCTTTCGGCTTCGTTGCGGGCGCCGACGGCGAATACCGTCAGCACCGCCATCACTAGCACCAGCGCCAGAGCCGCCGCCGTGACCGCCGTCACGCGGCGCACGAAACGCTGCGAATTTCTCTGCACCAGCTCGTCGAGACCCACCCCCAGCATGCCGGCGACGAGCTTGAGCTGGCCGAGTTCCCAGCCGTCATGGCCGCGGCGGAAGTCGGCCGCCAGCGGCTCGACGCTGGCGCCGCCGGGGCCGGCATGGCGCAGCGCCTCGGGGAAACATTCGTGCGGATCGCCCTCGCGGATCGCGGCGAGGATCGGGCGGTCGGGATGCAGGGCGTGGAACAGCTCGATCTCGCGCGCCACCCAGGGCGAAGCCGCGGCGGTCGGCGAGCACACCACGATCAGGCTGCGTGAGACCTTGAGCGCGGCCTGCACTTCGGCGCTCAGATCCTTGGCGGCGGGAAATTCGTCGCGGTCGCGGAAGATCGGCGTCAGGCGCCGCGGCACCGTGCCCTGCGCCGCCGCGCGCCCGGCCAGCCGGCGCGGCAAGGCATAGGATTCCAGGCGCCGGTGCAGACGCCGCCCGAAGGCCGCGTCCTTGTGGCTGTAGCTGATGAACGCCCAATAGCGCCCGTCATCATGGACGGTGCTTTCACTCACCCCAGGGGCCCCCCACAGGCCTGGACCGAGGTTGACAGAGTTGGCGGCGGCCTACAACGCCGCACCGCACAAATCGGCGAGGTCCACAAAAACGTGACAGTAACGGCTAAGACCAGGTCTCAATATTGGCGGCACCGATACTGCGGTGGGATTGCCGCTCGGGTGAGCGGCAATCCCCTCTACCTAGAACCGCCAGTCGAAGCCGACATGGACGCCGTTGTTCTGGGTGTGCTGCGACACCGAGCCCTGATAGCCGGCGGTGAAGGTCGCCGTGGAATCGATCTGCACGGCGAGATTGGCCGAGACCACCGCCTCGTCGGCATCCAGCGGCACGCCGGTGACGGTGAAGCCCTGCGCGATGCTCTGGAACACCAGGGCGCGCGCCGGCGTCAGGCCGCCGAAGCCGTGCTGCCAGGCGACGCTGGCGTTCGGCATGATGTGCAGGCCGCCGCCGCCCAGGAAGTCGGCCCCGGCGCGCAGGCCGAGATTGGAGAACGTCACGTCGCTCTCGCGCTCGCCGCCGCTCAGCGCCGAGGCGCCGCCGGTCTCGGCGAAGGCGCCGTTGTTGACCGAGATCCAGCCGAAATTGGCGAAGGGATCGAGCGCGACGCTGCCCAGGGTGGAGTGATAGCCGGCTTCTGCGACCGCCTGCAGGGTGCGGGCATCCTGCTTGGCGCTGTCGAAATCGGCGAAGCCCGGGAACGCCACGCTGCGCATCGTCGCCACGGTGCCCCAGGCGCCTTGCGCCGCGACGCCGAAGGAGAAGTCGCCGCTGCGCAGCGCGCCGTAGACGCCGGCATGCGTGTTGTTGGCGGTGAGCGCCGAACCGCGCGCGTTCACCACCGCCGCCGTGTGGGTGTAGCCGGCATCGACGCCGAGCCGGACATTGCCGCCGATATCGGTGTCGGCGCCGACCAGGATGCCGCCGAAATTGCCGCCCAGCGTCGCGGCGTTGGCATTGCCGCCCAGCTTGTCCCAGTTGTTGAAGGCATGGACCCAGATGCCGTTGCCGGTATCGCCGCTGCTGTCGCGCATGCGGCCGAGCACCGTTTCGCGCACCGTCTCGCCCTCGGTCAGGGCCTGCGAGCGCAGGCTGGCGTGGATCTCGCCCGACAGCGCGTCATAGCCGAGACGCGAATTGGCGGGGTTGAGCGGGAACAGCACGGTGTAGAGCGTGCTGAAGACGCCGCCGGCCTGAACCGCGCTGGAGACGGCGACCTGGTTGGGGGTCTGCGCCGTCAAGACGAGATTGATGATCGTCAGCGTCAGATCGACCTCGGTCGGCTTATAGGTGAGGGTCGGGATCAGGTAGGGGATGCTGGAGGTCGCGCCGCTGAACGCGCCGGTCACGCCGCCCGCCGAGGTGATGATGACGTAGGTCGTGCTGTTGGCGTAGTTGCCCGGCGCCGCCAGGCCCTGCACCGTGCCGCCGCCGATCGTCGTGGCGCCCGTCGCCACGATCTTGTCGGACATGCCGGCGGCGTTGGCTTCGACCTGATAGACCGTGCCGGCCGCGATGTTGACGTTGCCGGCGACGTTGAGCGTGCCGATCGAGTTGCCCGGCGCGAGCGTGCCGCCGCCCAGGACGATGCCGCCGACCGTGCCGGTGCCCTTGAGCGTGCCATTGGCGCCGATGGTGACGATCGAGTTGGCGATCGAGCCGTTGACGCTGAGCACGCCGGCGCTGATCAGCGTCGCGCCCGAATACGAGCTGACGCCGGAGAGCGTGAAGGTGCCGGTGCCGACTTTGGTCAGGCCGCCGGTGCCGGAGATGGCGCCGGAGAAGGTGGTCGAGCTATTGTCGCCGCCCGTCGTCAGCGTGCCGGTGCCCAGCGTGACATTGCCGGCACCGGACAGCGAAGCGATCGCCTGGTTGAACCCGTTGAGGTCGAGCGTCGCGCCCGCCGCGACGGTTACCGCCGACGCGCTGCTGAAGGAGTTCACGGCGCCGGCGCGCAGCGTACCGGTATTGACGGCGGTGGCGCCGCTATAGGTGTTGGCGCCCGACAGCGTCGTCGCACCGGTGCCGGCCTTGGTCAGGCCACCGGTGCCCGAGATGGCGCCGGAATAGGCGGTCGAGCTGTTGTTGCCGCCTTCGGTCAGCGTCGCCGTGCCGAGGGTTACATTGCCGGCGCCGGCCAGCGAGCCGATGGTCTGGTTGAAGCTGTTGAGATCGAGCGTCGTGCCGGCGGCGAGCGTCACCGCCGACAGGGTCCCGAACGCGTTGACGATGCCGGCCTTCAGCGTGCCGCCATTGACGGTGGTCGCACCGCTATAGGTGTTGGCAGCCATCAGCGTCGTCGTGCCGGTGCCGGCCTTGGTCAGGCCGCCGGTGCCCGACATCACGCCGGAATAGGTCGTCGAGGAATTGTCGCCGCCTTCGGTCAGCGTCGCGCTGCCCAGCGTCACCGCGCCGGCGCCGGCGAGCGAGCCGATCGTCTGGTTGAAGCTGTTGAGATCGAGCGTCGCTCCGCCCGCCACCGTCACCGCCGACAGGTTGCCGAACGTGTTCGCGGCGCCGGCCTTCAGCGTGCCGGCATTCACGGTGGTGGAGCCGGTGTAAGCGTTGGCGCCCGACAGGGTCGTCGTGCCGGTGCCGGCCTTGGTCAGGCCGCCGCTGCCGGACATCACGCCGGAATAGGTCGTGGAGCTGTTGTCGCCGCCTTCGGTCAGCGTCGCGCTGCCCAGCGTGACGAAGCCGGCGCCGGCGAGCGAGCCGATCGTCTGGTTGAAATTGTTGAGATCCAGCGTGGTGCCGGCCGCAACTGTGAAGGCCGAGGCGGCCGAGAACGCATTCACGGCGCCCGCCCGCAGCGTGCCTGTATTGACGGCGGTCGCACCGGTATAGGTCGACATGCCCGACAGCGTCAGCGTCCCGGCGCCGGCCTTGGTCAGCGTTCCAGCGCCCGTGATGGCGCCCGCAAAAGCCGCGTTGAAGCCGTTGGAGTGGATTGTACCGCCGCCTGCGCCGAGCGTTGTGGTGCGCGTCGCAGCCACGGTGAAGGATGCGCCGAACAGGAAGAGGCCACCGTTGAAGGTCAGCCCGCCGGTGGCCGCGCCCAGATTGTTGTCGGCGCTCGCCTGCAGGGAGCCTAACGAGAGCGTCGTCCCCCCGCTATACGTATTGACGCCGGACAGCGTTAGCACGCCGACACCGGCCTTGTTCAGACCACCCGTGCCCGAGATGACGCCCGAGAAGGTCGTCGAGTTGCCGTCGCCGCCCGCTGTCAGCGTGGCGCTGCCCAGCGTGACGTTGCCGGCGCCGGCGAGCGAACCGATGGTCTGGTTGAAGCTGTTGAGGTCGAGCGTTGCGCCCGCGGCAACGATCACAAGCGAGGCCGCCGGGCTTCCAAAGACGTTTACCGCACCGGCGCGAAGCGTGCCGGCATTCACGGTGGTGGAGCCGGTGTAAGCGTTGGCGCCCGAAAGCGTCGTCGTGCCGGTGCCGGCCTTCGTCAGGCCGCCGGTGCCGGAGATGCCGCCCGAGAACGTGGTCGAGCTGTTGTCGCCGCCTTCGGTCAGCGTCGCGGTGCCCAGCGTCACCGCGCCGGCGCCGGCCAGCGAACCGACCGTCTGGTTGAAGCTGTTGAGGTCGAGCGTCGTGCCCGCAGCGACGGTCACCGCCGACAGGCTGCTGAACGTATTTGCAGCGCCGGCCTTCAAGGTGCCGGCGTTGACGTTGGTCGCGCCGGAGTAGGTGTTGGCGCCCGACAGTGTCGTCGTGCCGGTGCCGGCCTTGGTCAGGCCGCCGGTCCCCGACATCACGCCGGAATAGGTCGTCGAGCTGTTATTGCCGCCCTCGGTCAGCGTCGCCGTGCCCAGCGTCACCGCGCCGGCACCGGCGAGCGAGCCGATCGTCTGGTTGAAGCTGTTGAGATCGAGCGTCGTGCCGCCGGCGACCGTCACCGCCGACAGATTGCCGAACGTGTTCACGGCGCCGGCCTTCAAGGTGCCGGCATTGACGTTGGTCGCGCCACTGTAGCTGTTGGCGCCCGACAAGGTCGTCGTGCCCGTGCCGGCCTTGGTCAGGCCGCCCGTACCCGACATCACGCCGGAATAGGTCGTCGAGCTGTTGTCGCCGCCTTCGGTCAGCGTCGCGCTGCCCAGCGTCACCGCGCCGGCGCCGGCGAGCGAGCCGATCGTCTGGTTGAAGCTGTTGAGATCGAGCGTCGCTCCGCCCGCCACCGTCACCGCCGACAGGTTGCCGAACGTGTTCGCGGCGCCGGCCTTCAGCGTGCCGGCATTCACGGTGGTGGAGCCGGTGTAAGCGTTGGCGCCCGACAGGGTCGTCGTGCCGGTGCCGGCCTTGGTCAGGCCGCCGCTGCCCGATATGACGCCCGAGAACGCCGTCGAGCTGTTGTTGCCGCCTTCGGTCAGCGTCGCCGTGCCCAGCGTCACATTGCCCGCGCCGGCCAGAGAACCGACCGTCTGGTTGAAGCTGTTGAGATCGAGAATCGCGCCGCCGGCGACCGTCACCGCCGACAGATTGCCGAACGTATTCACCGCGCCGGCCTTCAAGGTACCGGCGTTGACGTTGGTCGCGCCGGAGTAGGTGTTGGCGCCCGACAGCGTCGTCGTGCCGGTGCCGGCCTTGGTCAGGCCGCCCGTGCCCGACATCACGCCGGAATAGCTCGTCGAGCTGTTGTCGCCGCCTTCGGTCAGCGTCGCCGTGCCCAGCGTCACCGCGCCGGCACCGGCGAGCGAGCCGATCGTCTGGTTGAAGCTGTTGAGATCGAGCGTCGCGCCGCCGGCGACGGTCACCGCCGACAGGTTGCCGAACGCATTGACGACGCCGGCTTTCAGCGTACCGGCGTTGACCGTGGTGGCGCCGCTATAGGTGTTGGCGTTCGACAAGGTCGTGGTGCCGGTGCCTTCCTTGGTCAGGCCGCCGGTGCCGGACATCACGCCGGAGTAATTCGTCGTGCTGTTGTCGCCGCCTTCGGTCAGCGTTCCGGTGCCCAGAGTCACGTTGCCGGCGCCGGCCAGCGAGCCGACGGTCTGGCTGAAGCTGTTGAGATCGAGAATCGCGCCGGCGGCGACCGTGTAAGCCGAGGACGACGAGAAGACGTTCGCGGCACCGGCCTGGAGCGTGCCGGTGTTGACCGCCGTCGCGCCGGAATAGCTTGCGGCGCCGGACAAGGTCAGCACGCCGGTCCCGGCCTTGGTGAAGCCGCCGGTCCCGGTGAAGGTGCCGGACCAGGTCTCCGAATTGCCGTTGGTGTCGATCGTGCCGCCGCCGGTGCCGAGGCTGACGTCGCGCGCCGAACCGACCGCCGCGTTCAGCAGCAAGATGCCGCCGCTCTGCAGGGTCAGGCCGCCCGCGGCATCGCCGAGATTGTTGTCGGCGGAAATCGCGATCTTGCCGCCGGCGATCGTGGTGCCGCCGGTGTAAGAGTTGGCGAAAGTCAAAGTCAGCGTGCCGGTGCCTTCCTTGTAGATCGAGCCGCCCAAGCCGGAGTCCTGGATGAGGCCGCCGAACGTCGTCGAGGCGTTGTTGCCGCCGACATGCAGCGACTTGGTGCCCAAATTGATGATGCCGTCAGCGAAGGCCGCCGCGATCGATCCGACCGTGGTGCTCGCCGCCGTCAGGCCCGAGATGTCGAGCGTGCCGCCGGTGGTCATCAGGAAGGTGGCGGTGCCGCCGCTGGCGGAGTCGAAGAAGCTGGTGGTGCCGCTGTCGGTCGTGACCGAGGCGGCGCCGGCCGTGCTGGTGCCGCGGAAATTGAGGGCGCCGCTGGTGTTGGTGATCGCCGCGTTCGCCGCCGTCGCAGAACCGCCGAATTCCACGGTGCCGCTGGCATTGGCGATCGTCGCGGTCTGCGCTGAGGCGCTGACGTTGAAGGTCAGCGTGCCGGTGATGCTGTTGTTGATGGTGGACGAACCGGCGGACGTGGTGTCGAAGAAGTCCATCCCGGCGTTGTTGGTGATGGTGCCGCTGCCGGCGGTGCTGGAATCGAAATATTGCAGGATGTCGTTGTTGGCGACCGTGGCCGAGCCGGTGCTACTGTTGTTCAGCAGGTACACGAAGGCGTAGTTGTTGAGCGCGACGTCGCCGGTGAAGGTGGCGGAATTGTTGATGAACAGCGTGTCGTAGACGTTGAACGTCTGGGTGCTGGCGGACGCGTTCTGGACGCCGTTGCCGGAGAGCAGGAAGCCGTTGTTGATCGAGAAATCGAACGCCGGCGCGGTGCCGGTGAACGTCATCGTGTTGATCGAGACGAAGCCGCCATTGTTGAAGATGCTCGTCGTGCTCGCGGTATTGTCGAAGGTCGCGACGTCGTCGGGAACCAGCGGGTTGCTGGACCAGTTGGTGGCGTCGGTCCATTCGCCGTCGGTGGCGCCGCCCCAGGTGCCGTCGGTGGCGTGCGCGACGCCGCCGAAACAGGTCGTCGCCAGCAGCACGGCGAGCATGCGGCCGAGCCCGCGGTTCTTGCGCGGCTTCGCGGCAAACGCCTTCACCGGCACCAGATCGACAAGGCCATTCGCGTCAACGATTTGCTTGGTCATCACCCACCTCGATGCCTTGGCGAACACATGACGCAATTGCGCCTGTTCCACTGCAATATTGGTTACGAAACACTTGGATTCCCGCTCGCCCGATTCTAGTTCAATTCGGTCCGGCGGCACAATACGATGTAGGCAATATAAGCTTGATGACACTCGATTATTTGCGCGTGCGACTCAGCGCCGGCGCGGCGGATTCATCAACAGCCATCGGCGGCAGGCGCGATTAACCTTGCGGGCGCGAACGCGGCCCTGCCGCGACGGCAAAAAAAGACTCCGGGCAACACGGGTTGCCCGGAGTCCGCGATGAAATGCCTGCCGGCTAGTAGTGCGCGGCGTTGGTGACGGCCGAACTGGCGCCGCCGTTCAGGTCGTTCTGGTTGTCCTGATACGAGTTCAGGGTGCCGCTGACATTGGTAACGCCCGGGCCAAGATTGCCCGTGAACGTCGAGCGGCCGACATAGGCCTGGGAGGCGCCGCCGACAATGCGCAGGCCTTCAGCCGCCGTGCCCGACAGCCAACCATTGTTGCTGGACTCGACACCATCGAGCATCAGCTTGATGCCGGACAGGTTCGTGGTCTCCAGGATGCCCTGCAGCAGGTTGTTGGTGATGACGGTGTTCTTGATCGTGACGTAGTCGGGGCTGCCGCCGCCGGCGCCGTTGATCTGCACGCCGATGCCATTGTTCTCGATGTAGCAATTGGCGATCGAGACCAGGGCCGTGCCGCTGACGGTGGTGGGCTGGATGTGGATGCCGCCGCCCGTCGTGGTGCCGCCATTGTTGGCGATATAGGTGTTCCAAACCGTCAGCTTGCTGGTGCCGCTCGGGTTGAAATAGATGCCGTAGCCGGTGCCCGCGGCGCGGCAGTTGCGGATGCGGCTGTCCTGCACGGACAGCGAGCCGCCGGCAACGAAGCGGACGCCATAGGTGCCGGTGCCGGCGCATTCGATGTCGATGCCGCTCAGCGTAATGTTGTCGCTCGCGCCGGCGTTGACCGTGAAGGCCAGCGAGACGCCGGTGGTGATGCCGCCCTCGGTGTACTGGCAGATGATCGACATGCTCTTGGTGATCGTCACCGCGCCATAGCCGGCCGGATCGAGGCAGTTGATTTCGCCGCCGGCCGCCGTCTTCGAGATCGCGCCCGCGAAGGTCTTGCAGGGTGCGGTACGGCTGCAGGGGTTGACGTCGTCGCCGACGCCCGAAACCCAGGTGCGCGTCGCCTGCGCCTGGGCGGGAGCCGCCCACATCAGTGCGAACAACGCCGCGGCGAGAACACCCGCCAATTTCGAAAGCTTGAACATGCTGACCTCCTCCAAAGTGCGCGCCGTGCGCGCCACCTATTGCTGCGAACCCAATCTCCGTCGAGGGCGTTTAATGGCCGAATCCCCCTTGAACGCGCACGCATAACACACGTTAACACCGCTTACTAATACGCGCGCAGCGGCGAAAACTCAAATGCATACCCAAATTGTGGCAGTATAGCTAACAGTCGCCACAAATATTATTTCGTGTGCGGCAAGCGCCCAGAAGTCCTCGCAAATATTGCCGCGCGGACACGGTCGCCGGGCGCGATTCCCAGTTTCGCGGCGACGCCGCCGTTCAACTCGATCACAGCACGAACCGGTTCCGCCGACATGATCTCGGCGGTTGAAAACGGCACCGCGTTTGCTGCAACCGTAGATATGGTTCCGTCGGGCCGGACAAACAGGATGTCGAGCGGCAAGGGCGTATCCTTCATCCAGAACGCCGTCATCACCGGAGTCTTGAAGTCAAACAGCATGCCGGCATCGTGCGCCAGGTGCCGGCGATGCATCAGGCCCTGGGTGCGCGAGGCATCGTCGGCTGCGATCTCCATCCGGAACGGGCGCGGCCCGCCATGGCTTTCGATCACGACGCGCTCGACCGGCAAGCGGCCCGCGGCCTGCGACGGCGCCTGCGCCAGCAGCGCCAGGGCGATTAAGCAAAACGCGACGCGCACGGGCATTCCTTTCGATTTGCCAGGCGGTTGTATGGTGCCATATCGGCCACAATCCTATACTGCGGCTCCTTTGGGAATGGATAGACGCCGGTGGCCAGCAACGCGGTTCTCGATCAAGGCGCGCCGGAGCCGCATCCGGTCCGCAAGGCGCTGGCCGCGCACCTGATCGACCGCGCCAAGCTGACGCCGGCGGCGGCGCAGCGCGCCGAGCGCCTGGCGGCGGAAAGCGGCGAGCGGCTCGAACTGGTGCTGGCCCATCTGGGCCTGGTGTCGGAGCGCGACATCGCCGAGGCGCTCGCCAGCCTGCTGAACCTGCCGATCGCGGCGGCCGCCGACTATCCCGCGGCGCGGGTGCTGGAGGACCGGCTCAGCCGGCAGTTCCTGCGCGAGGTCCAGGTCCTGCCTTTGGCCGATACGGCGGCGGGCGTCGGCGTCGCCATGGTCGACCCGCTCAACGACTACGCGGCGGAGGCCGTACGCTTTGCGTCGGGCAAGCCGATCCGCCGCTGCGTCGCGCTGCCGTCCGATTTCGAGGCAGCGTTCGAGCGGCTCTATGGCAGCGGCCAGTCGCCGATGCTGGAGATCACACAGGAGACCCAGGAGCGGGAAGAAAGCAGCAGCGAGGACGTCGACCGCATCCGCGACAGCGCCAGCGACGCGCCGGTCATCCGCCTGGTCAATCACCTGATCGTGCGCGCGGTCGAAGCGCGCGCCTCCGACATCCATATCGAGCCGATGGACGGCGAGTTGCGCGTGCGCTACCGCGTCGACGGCGTGCTGCACGAAGTCGAGGCGCCGCCCGCCAATCTTGCCGCCGCCGTGCTCTCGCGCATCAAGGTGATGGCCAAGCTCAACATCGCCGAGCGCCGCATCGCGCAGGACGGCCGCATCAGGCTCGCCATCCGCGGCAAGGACATCGACTTCCGTGTCTCGATGATGCCGACGATCCACGGCGAATGCGCGGTGCTGCGCATCCTGGACCGCGGCACGCTCAAGCTCGATTTCGACGCGCTCGGCTTCAATGCCAGCACCGTCGCGGAAATCCGCGCCCTGCTGGCGCAACCGCACGGCATCATCCTGGCGACCGGCCCGACCGGCAGCGGCAAGACGACGACGCTTTATACCGGGCTGTCGGAGCTCAACACCCGCGACCGCAAGATCCTGACGATCGAGGATCCGGTCGAATACCAGCTCGCCGGCGTCAACCAGGTGCAGGTCAAGCCGCAAGTGGGACTGACCTTCGCCAGCGCCATGCGCGCCTTCCTGCGCCAGGACCCCGACATCATGATGGTGGGCGAAATCCGCGATCTGGAGACGGCGCAGGTCGCGGTCCAGGCGGCGCTGACCGGCCATCTCATCCTTTCGACGCTGCACACCAACGATGCGCCGAGCGCGGTGACGCGGCTGCTCGACATGGGGATCGAGGATTATCTGCTGACCTCGACCATCAACGGCGTGATCGCGCAGCGGCTGGTGCGCACGCTGTGCCTACATTGCGCGACACCTTATGATGCACCGCCGGCGCTGCTCGAGAAGCTGCAGATCGCGCCGCGCGGCGGAGCGGCGGTGCTGCGCGCGCCACGCGGCTGCGCCCGCTGCAACAACACCGGCTATGCCGGCCGCAGCACCATCGCCGAAGTGCTGGTAATGTCGGACGCGATCCGCCATCTGGTGCTCGGCCATGCCGAGGCCGGCGCCATCGCCAAGCAGGCCGCCGCTGAAGGCATGCGCAGCATGCACGCCGACGGCATGGCGAAGGCGTTGGCGGGACTGACCAGCGTCGAAGAGGTCCTGCGCGCGACGCGGGCGAGCTAAAGCATGCCGAGTTTTCGCTATCGAGCCATGACCGCGTCCGGCGCCATCGTGACCGGCGTGCTGGAAGCGGCGTCCGAGCCGGCGGCGATCGAGGAGATCCGCAACCGCGGCCATTTCCCGATCGCGGCGCAAGGGGCGCACCAGGCCGCACCGTGGCGCGCGGTCCTGACCAAAGACATCCTGCCCCGGCGCCGCGCGGCGCCGCGCAACTTGGTGATCGCGACGCAGGAGTTGGCGGCGCTGCTGCAGGCCGGGCTGGAACTGGACCGGGCGCTGGAAATCCTCATCGATCTCGACGACATCAAGCCGCTGCGCGCCGCCTTCACCCGCGTGCTGGAGCAAGTACGCGGCGGCACGGCGTTCGCCGACGCCCTGAGCGGCAGCGACGCGTTTCCCAAATTCTACGTCAACATCGCGCGCGCCGGCGAACAGGGCGGCGATCTGCGCACCGCGCTGGAGCAACTCGGCGACTATCTAGGGCGTTCGCTGGCGGTGCGCGAGGCGGTGCTGTCGGCGCTGGTCTATCCGGCGATCCTGCTGGCGACGGCGGGCGTCTCCATCGTCGTGGTCGTGGTCTTCGTACTGCCCTCTTTCGAGCCCTTGTTCGCCGAGGCCGGCAAGGCGCTGCCGCCGGAGACCCGCCTGGTGATGGACGCCGGGCATTTCCTGACCAACTGGTCCTGGGCCATCCTGCTGGGCATCCTGGGCATCGTCGCCGGCTTGCGCCGGGCTCTGAGGGACAACGCCTTCAAGCTCACCTGGGACGCGATGCTGCTGCGCCTGCCGCTGCTCGGCCCGCTGTTCGCCAAGATCGACATCGAGCGCTTCAGCCGCACGCTGGGGACCTTGCTGCGCAACGGCGTGGCGCTGCCGCCGGCGCTGGTCGTCACCGGCGACACGCTCGCCAACAGCATGATCGGCGGCGCGGTGCGCGGCGCCGCGGCGGGCCTCAAGGAAGGCGAGGCGCTGTCGGGCCATCTGCGCGCTAACAAGGCGTTCCCGAAATTCGCCCTTGACATGATGCGCGTCGGAGAAGAAAGCGGCCAACTCGACACGATGCTGCTGCGCCAGGCCGATTTCTACGAGCGCGAGATCAAGCATACGATCGACCGGCTGGTGGCCTTGCTGGTGCCGTGCCTGACGATCTTCATGGGCCTGATCGTGGCGGGCTTGATCGGCTCGATATTGGTGGCGATCCTGAGCGTCAACGATCTGGCGATCTGAAGGGCGACGACGATGAGACAGTGGATGAACAAGTGCCGCCGCCGCGAAGACGGCTACACCCTGGTCGAGCTGCTGGTGGTGCTCGCGATCCTGGGCTTGCTCGCGACCATCGCGACGACGCAGGTGCTGCGCTATTTCGCCTCCGCCAAGATCAGCACGGCACATGCCCAGGTCGAAAGCTTCTCCTCGGCGCTCGATCTCTACCGCCTCGACACCGGGCGCTATCCGTCGAGTCAGGAAGGCCTGGCGGCGCTCAAGGTCAAGCCGCCGGCGGCGGAGAACTGGAACGGCCCCTATGTCAAAGCGACGACCAGCCTGAACGATCCTTGGGGCAATCCCTACACCTATGTGGCGCCCGGCCGGCATGGCGATTTCGACCTCTCCAGCAACGGGCCCGATGGAAGTACCAACAATGGCGCCGATCCGCCCGTGCGAAACTGGTGATCAGGCCGGCTTCACGCTGACCGAACTGCTCGTCGTTCTCGCCATCATCGGCCTGCTGGTGGCGGCGATCCCGGTGCTGCTGCAATCGGCGGTGCCCGGTACGCGCTCGCTGGCGGCGGCGCGCGCCCTGGCCGGCGATCTGCGCGCGGCGCGCGGCCAGGCGGTGGCGGCAGGCACCGCGTTGTCGATCCATTTCGATGCGGCCCGGCAAGTCTATCGCGTGATGCCGAACGGCGCGGCGCACCGTCTTCCCGCCGGCGTGCCGTTCGCGCTCGATCCGGCGCGCGGCGCCGACATTGCGTTCTTCGCCGACGGCAGCTCCAGCGGCGGCGGCGTCAGCGTCGGCGATGGTGCGCTCAAGCACCGCGTCGCCGTGGAGTGGCTGAGCGGGCGGGTCTCGATAGATGAGTAAGCGCGAGCGCGGCTTCACGCTGGTCGAGTTGCTGGTCTCGCTCGCGATCTTGAGCATCGCGCTGGCCGTGCTGTTCGCCGCGATTTCGAGTTCCCTGGATCGCACGCGCAAAGATCGCGACGCCAGCGCCGCCGCCCTGCTCGTCCAATCGCTGCTGGCGCGCGCCGGCAGCGAGCAGCCGCTGCGCCTGGGTGAGACCGCCGGCGTCTATTCGAACGGCTTTCGCTGGCGGTTGAGCGAGCGGCCTTATGGCAACAGCGACGACGCCAAGGCGTGGAACCTGTCGGCCTATGTGCTGCGCGCCTCGGTATCGTCGCCGCATGCCAGCTACACGCTGACGAGTCTGCGGCTGGTGCCGCCGGAGAAGAAGCCGTGAAGGCGCAAAGCGGATTCACGCTGATCGAGCTTCTGGTTTCGCTGACGCTGCTGGGCCTGCTGTTCGTACTGCTGCTGGGCGGCCTGCGCTTCGGCACCCGCGCCTGGGAACGCGGCACGGCGGCGGCGGACGCCGCCGACACCGTGCGCTCGGTTCAGACTCTGCTGCGCGCCGAGATCGAACGCGCCTGTCCCCGTCCGGCCGCGTCGTCCGGCAAATACCTCGTGGACTTCGCGGGCGACACCGGCGGGCTGCGGTTCCTCGGACCCGCACCAGCGGCCTTGGGCGGCGCGCCTTGCGCACGCTTGACCCTGCAGGTGCGGCCCGACGGCCATCAATGGCGGTTGGCGCTGGACGTTAACGATCGCGAGACCGACCTTCTGCGCCACGCGCAGTCGGTCGAGCTCTCCTATCTGTCCGACGCCGGCTGGCTGGAGCGTTGGGACGGCCAGCCGGCGTTGCCGCGCCTGCTGCGGCTGCGGGTAACCTTTGCGAAGGACGATGCCCGCGCCTGGCCGGAACTTTTCATCGCGCCTCGCATTTCGGCGGACGCCGATTGCACCTATGATCCGGCGACCACAACCTGTCGGGGACCTTGATGGACGCCTTGCGCCCATGGCTGGATCGGCTGTCGGCTGCCTGGAGCTGGTGGCTGGCGGAGCTGACTTTCCTGGTGCCGGCGCCGCTGCGGACGGCGTTCGCCGGCGGCAACGACGCGGTCATCATCGCCGTCCAGCCGCGCGAGGTTGCCGTGCTGCGCCGGACCGGCGGCGCCGAGACGCAGATCGCTCGCTTTTCCCGCGATGAGTCCGGCGATGCCTTGCGCCACGCCGTGCCGCAACCCGGCGGCGCGGCGCGCTGGTTCGCCGATCCGGTGATCCTGCAATTGCCGGCCGAAGAGGTTCTGGTGCGCAAGCTGCGCCTGCCGCGCGGCGCGGCGCGCGACCTGGACGGGTTGCTGCGCCACGAAGTGGTGCGCCAGAGCCCGCTCGACGCGCAGTCGATCTATTACGACTACCGCATCGTGGCGAAGGACGCCGAAGGGCTCGACGTCGCCTTACGCATCATGCGGCGCGAGCCGGTCGACGCCAGTCTGCAACTGTGCCGCGACGCCGGCATCGCCATCGCCGCGGTCGCCTTCGCGGGCGACACGGCGCGCGCCGCCGGCGGGACCTTCCCGGTCGAGCCGATGGCGGCGCGGCAGCTGCGCTGGCAGCCGCGCCTGGTTCCGGCGCTTGCCGGTCTGGTGCTGCTGCTGGCGCTGGGCGTCGCCGCCAGCACCTATCTGCGCGGCGCGGCGATCGCGGACGACCTTGCCGGCCGCATCGAGGCGGCGCGCGCGCGGGTGGCGGCGGTCGCGTCGCTGCAGCGCGAACTCGACGCCGTCAACCGCCAGGCCGCGTTCCTGGCACAGCAGAAGCGCAACCCCGCCGCGGTCGCGGTGCTGGCGCATGTGGCGCGCACGCTGCCCGACGATGCCTGGCTCACCGAGTTCGAGCTCAACGGCAACGAAGTGCGCATCCACGGGCTGGCGGCGCGCGCCGCCTCGCTGATCGCGCAGTTCGACGCCTCGCCCGACTTCACCGAGGCGCAATTCCGCGCGCCGCTGATGCAGGCGCCGAACGCCGGCATGCAGCGCTTCGATCTGTCGTTCAAGCTCAAGGGCGGTGCCTCGTGAGCCGCCAGCGTCTCGTTGCCCTTGGATTGCTGCTAGCGGCGATCGCCGCGGTCTGGCTCGCCGTCGTCATGCCGATCGCCGATGCCTTCGCCGCCCAACGCGAGGACATCGCCCATGCGCGCCAGCTGCTCGCCGACTATCAGCGCCGCATCGCGCTGCGGCCCGCGGTCGAGGCGCGGCTCGCCGACCTCAAACAGCACGAAGCCAGCAGCATGGGATTGATCGGCGGCGCCAGCGCCGAACTCGCGGCCGCCAACATACAGAACCTGATGAAGGCGCTGATCGAAGCGCAGTCCGGACAGGTGCGCAGCGCCCAGAACCTCACCCCGGCCAGCGCCGGCGGTTTCCAGCGCATCGACATCCAGTACGACGTGACGCTGCCGATGACGCGGCTGAAAGACATGACCTATCGCATCGAGACCACCCTGCCCTTTCTCTTTCTCGACAACATCGACCTGCACGCGCCCGAGGGCTGGCAGACGCCGGGCGGGCCCACCGATCCGCCAGACCTCACGGTGCGCTGGACGGTGCATGGCTATCGCTGGACGGGCACACCATGAAGCTGCTCGTGCCAGGATTGCTTGGCGTCACGGCGCTGGCGCTCGCCGGCCTCATCGCCGCACAGGTTATCGCGCCGCTGCCGCCAGTTGCCGCCGACGCGGCGCCGGCTCAAGTACGACTCGCACCCACGATCCCGCCGCCGGCCTACATGCCGCCGCCGGAAGAACAATTCGCCGACATCGACGCGCGGCCGCTGTTCTCGGCCAACCGGGCGCGGCTGGCCGAAGCGGCGCCGGCGGCGGGCGCAGCCGGTCCGGCTTCGGATTTCGCCTTGGTCGGAGTCCTTTCGGACGGCACGCGCTCGATTGCACTCTTGCGCGTCAAGAGCACGTCGGTGACGGCCAGCGCCGAAGTCGGCGGCATCGTCAATGGCTGGCGCGTGGCGCGGATCGATCCGACGGCGGTGACCCTGCGCGCCAATGGCGGCGAGTTCGTGGTGCCGCTCGACGGCCCGGCGAACCGGCCGCCCAGTCAGCCGCTGCAGCCGGGGACGCCGGATCAGCCGGCGCGGACGCCGCCCGCCGCCCCGGCGCCGACACCCAGCATCGCGCCGCCGCAGCCTGGCGGAGACGAGGCGCGCCTGCTGGGATCGACGACCCCGCCGCCCAAGAATTATCACCCCTATATTAACCCCGAAGCCCTGCGCAACGCCCCGATCGACCCCGCCACCGGCGAGCCAACCCTTTGACACTGTGACAAGAATAGAGCCTATGGCGCAGGGGAACGAAAAGTCGATGTCGAAGCCGGCGAAGTCCAGTCTCGCGCGCGTTGCCGCCGTCTCCTTGGCGGCGGCGCTGGCGCTTGCCGCCTGTACCGGCGACTTCGACACGCCGCCGCCCACCGCGCCGAGCGCCGCCGAGCTTGCCGCCCATGCCGGCGATCCGACGCCGCTGGCGCCGCCCACCGCCACGGCGCCGGCGAGTTCGACGATCCCCGAGCCGCCGCCGCCGGAGATCGTCCACGGCACCGGCCACCTCGTCGGCCACAGCGTACCGCATGCCTCGCAGGCGACGATCGGCGAGGAAGGCGGCATCACGCTCAACTTCGTCAATGCCGATGTGCGCGACGTCGCCAAGGCGGTTTTCGGCGATTTCCTGAACGTGAATTACTCGCTCGGCGCCGGCGTGCAAGGCACGATCACGGTGCAGACCAGCAAGCCCTTGTCGCGCGCCGAAGTCCTGCCGGTGTTCGAACAGATCCTGCGCATGAACGGCCTTGCCATCGTCAAGAACGGCGGCATCTACAAGGTGGTGCTGAACGCCGACGCGCCGCGCGAAGTCTCGGCGCCGGCGACCAGCGGCAGCGCGCCATCGGGCAGCGCCGAGGCCGGCTATGGCTCGCAGATCGTGCCGCTGCACTACGTCTCGGCGGCGGAGATGCAGCGCCTGCTCGAAGGCATGCAGCCGGCGCAGGCCATCGTCCACGCCGATCCCGGCCGCAACCTGCTCATCATCCAGGGCACGCAGCAGGAGCGCGCGGCGATCGTCGACGAGATCGCGCTGTTCGACGTCGACTGGCTGGCCGGGATGTCGTTCGGCCTGTTCACGCCCAAATACACCGATGCCAAGGGCCTGGCGCGCGAGCTCAGCCAGATTCTCGGCGGCGTCGGCGGCCCGCTCGGCGGCATCGTCAAGCTGATCCCGATCGAGCGGCTCAACGCCGTGCTCGTGATCTCGCCGCAGCCGCGCTACCTCGACCAGATGCAGCGCTGGATCGCCCGCCTCGACCGCCCCGGCGTCGGCAGCGACCGCCGCATCTTCGTCTACGCGGTGCAGAACGGCCGCGCCAGCGACCTCGCCGCGACGCTTAAGAAGGTTCTCTATGGCGTCGGCAAGGACAGCGGCGGCGGCGCG
>CAYXMO010000022.1:0-19991 GCA_964465935.1 uncultured Rhizobium sp. | reverse complement strand
CCAGATGGACGGCGGCGCGGTGATGGAGCCGGCGCTCAAATACCGGCGGGTGGCGAAAAAGACGCCGAGGCACAATCATTGAGAGAATTCCCTCGCCCCCGCGAAGCGGGGGAGAGGGCTAGGGTGAGGGGGCGGCAAAGTTGGGTGCGGCTTGTGCAGTTGGTGGACGGCATCGATATCGTGCGCGATCACCTCCATCGTCACTGGCATCAGCACCCCCTCACCCCAACCCTCTCCCCCCGCTTTGCGGGGCGAGGGAGAAGTAGTGGCGCTAACAATTGCGCGCGCTTGCGCTCTGGTATCGCTATCAATAGGCTTGGACGCAGGTTTGGGCGAGACGCCGACGTCAGTGTGGCGCACGCTCGCAAGAGGAGGGGATCATCATGGCCAAGGCCAATACCGGGCTCGTGATCGGGCTCGCGGTCGTCGCATCGCTGGGCGGCCTGCTGTTCGGATACGACACCGCGGTGATCTCCGGCGCCACCGACGCCATCACCTACAATTTCGTCACGCCGCGCCATCTCGACGAAGGCACCGCGAATTTCCTCTCGGGCTTCGCCATCGGCTGCGCGCTGCTCGGCTGCGTGCTGGGCGCGGCGATCGCCGGACCGCTCTCGACCGGCATCGGCCGCCGCGGCGGATTGATGGTGGCGGGCGTGCTGTTCTTCGTCTCCTCGCTCGGCGCCGGCTATCCCGAGTTCGGCCTTGGTCTGTTCGGCATGAAGGGCGCCGATGCGCTGCCCGCCTTCATCTTCTACCGCCTGATGGGCGGCACCGCGATCGGCATGGCCTCGATGCTGGCGCCGATGTACATCGCCGAGGTCGCGCCGCCGGCCAATCGCGGCCTGCTCGTCACCTTCCAGCAGATCGCCATCGTCGTCGGCATCAATCTCGTCTATTTCGTCAACTACGCGATCCAGGCGCTGGGCGACCACGATTTCCTGATGGCGCTGGGCTGGCGCTACATGCTGGCCTCGGCGGCGTTGCCGGCGCTGATCCTGATCGTCTTTATGTTCCTGGTGCCCGAAACGCCGCGCTATCTGGTGCTCAAGGACCGCGACGGCGAGGCGCTGCCGCTGCTGAGGCGTCTGGTCGGCGACCAGGCGGAGGCGACGCTGGCCGAGATCAAGGGCACGCTGGTCGAGCACACACGGCCGCTGCTCAGCTTCGGCTGGCTGGTGCTGATCGTCGGCATCATGCTGTCGGTGTTCCAGCAGGTCGTCGGCATCAATGCCGTGCTCTATTTCGCGCCCAAGATGTTCCAGAACATGGGCGCGTCGCAGAGCGACGCCTATCTCGAATCGGCCTGGTTCGTCGGCGTGACGATGACGCTGTTCACCCTGGTCGCGACGGTCACGGTCGACCGGGTCGGGCGCAAGCCGCTCTTGATCGCGGGCGCCTTGATCATGGCAGCGGCGATGCTGACGCTGGGCACGCTGTTCGACCTGCACCTGGTGAGCGCCACGGTGGGGCAAGGTTCGACCGGCGGCGCCGGCGCCTCGTATGTCGCGGTCGCGGCGGTGGTGGTCTACATCATCGGTTTCGCCTTCTCCTGGGGTCCGGTGACTTGGGTGATGCTGTCGGAGATATTCCCCAACTCGATCAAGGGCAAGGCGATGTCGATCGCGGTCGCGGCGCAGTGGATCGCCAATTTCATCGTGTCGCAGACCTTCCCGATGCTGGACGGCTCCTCGGCACTGAACGCCGCGTTCAACCACGGCTTCGCCTATTGGCTCTACGGCGTCGGCGGCGTGCTGGCGGCGCTGTTCGTGCTGCGCTTCGTGCCGGAGACCAAGCAGCGCAGCCTCGAGGCGATCGAAGGCATGTGGTCACGCAAATAGCGTGCTGAGCCTCAAAAGCGGCGGCGCCGTTCTCGATCTGCTGCCGCAGGTCGGCGGCGCCGTTGCGCGCTTCGCGGTGGACGGCATCGACGTGCTGCGGCCGGCGCCCGCCGGCACGGGCGACGTGCTGCAGACCGGCTGCTTCGCGCTCGTGCCCTTCGCCAACCGCATCGCGAACGGCGTCTTCGACTTCGCTGGCGAGACCATCCGTATCCCGCGCAATTTCGGCGACCATCCGCACCCCTTGCACGGCCATGGCTGGCAGCGCGCCTGGCGCGTCGCCGAGCAATCCGAATGTACGGCGACGCTCGCCTATGGGCACGCTGCCGATGCCTGGCCTTGGGACTATGCCGCAGAGCTGCGCTATGCGCTGGCGCCGCGCGCGCTCCGCATCGAACTGAAGCTGCTGAACCGCGACACGCGCGCCATGCCCGCGAGCCTCGGCTTTCATCCCTATTTTGCGCGCACGCCGCAGACGATCCTGCGCGCCGATGTCGAAGGCGTGTGGCTGAGCGACGCGACCTGCATTCCGGCGGAACGGGCAGGGCCGTCGCACTTTCTGGATCTGGCGAAGGGCGCGCCGCTCGCCACCGCGCCCTTCGTCGATCATTGTCATTTCGGCTGGCGGCGCGAAGCGATCGTCGCGCAACCCGAACATCGCCGCCGTCTCGTGCTCACGGCAGGTGACGGCCTCGACTTCCTGCATGTCTTCCTTCCGGAAAGGGCAGGCTTCTTCTGCGTCGAACCGGTGAGTGCGATGCCCGACGCGGTTCATCACCCGGCGGATGCGAGCGGATTGCGCGTGCTCGCACCGGACGAATCATTTTGCGTTGCGATGACGCTCGCGGTTGCCGATTGGTAGCGTTGCTAATTCGACACCCTGACGGAAATTCCGTTGCGTGTTTGCGCTGCAGCAAGACCTATTACTCTTGACGCCATCGTCATAGAGGAATACACATAGGCTGTTATGGGACCGCTACCATAACGAGGGGATCAACAGGAAACGTCAGTTCGCTACCGCTAACAACGCAACGGCCCGCGTCACGCGCGCCGATTGACGCGGGCGCGACACGAAGGGGAGGTTTGCATGCGTCCGACATTCCGCAGCCTGAACGACAACGCCAAAGCCGTGCTGCGCGGCACGACTCTGCTGGCCGGCCTCGGCGCCGCGTTCGCCGCGACCGCCCCGGCTTACGCCGCGGACGCGGATGCGATCGAGACCGTCGTCGTCACGGGCTACCGCGCCAGCTTGACGGCGTCGACCGATGCCAAGCGCGCCAGCACCAACTTCACCGACTCGATCTTCGCCGAAGACATCGGCAAGTTCCCCGACACCAACATCGCCGAAGCCCTGAACCGCATCCCCGGCGTCACCATCTCGCGCGAAATCGACGGCGAAGGCCTCAACGTCTCGATCCGCGGCCTCGGCACCAACTTCACCAAGATCACGCTGAACGGCGCCGCCATCGCCGTCGCCTCCACCGGCGCCACCGACCAGCGCAACAACAACCGCGAAGTCGACCTCAACATGTTCCCGACCGAGCTGTTCACGCAGCTGACGGTGAGCAAGTCGCAGACCTCCAACCAGATCGAAGGCGGCGCCGCCGGTGTCGTGAACATGCGCACCCAGCGCCCGTTCGACAAGGAAGGCTTCCGCTTCACCTACAACCTGCAGGGCACCGACGTCTCGATCGCCGACGATCCGGGCGAGCGCGGCGCGCTGATCCTGTCCGACACGTGGGGCGATTTCGGCGCCCTGTTCGGCATCGCCGGCGTCCACAACAACGTGTTCGTCAAGGGCTGGGAAGACGGCAATGCCGGCTGGGTCGGCCCCTCGCTCGCGACCGCCGCGTCACCCGGCACGCCGGTGCAATGCTCGCCCGCTGCGTCCTGCGGCACCTTCGGCAGCAAGTCGTGGGGCGTTCCCGGCTCGATCCCGGCCGGCGTCTCGATCCCCATCCCGGGCGGCGGCGGCGCGACCTATGCGGCGGGCACGCCGATCGACCAGGCGTTTCTGGTCGCGAACAACCCCGGCGTGAGCATCACGCAGCTTTCCAACGCCTTGCTGCCGCGTCTCGGCCGTTCGATGTTCTCGGGCGGCACGCGCGACCGCTACAACGCGGTGGCGAGCCTGGAATGGCGTCCGCTCGAAGGCCTGCACTTCTATTTCGACGGCATCTTCGGACGGCAGTTCAACGACCTGAACCGCTCCGACATCAACTTCGGCGTCCGCGCCGGCGCCGGCAGTCAGCCGCTGATCCCGCAGAACGTCGTGATCGCGGCGCCCTGGCTCGCGCTCTCCGCCAATGGCGGCGGCGCGGTGCAGAGCGGCACGTTCTACAACGCGCAGTTCGCGCTCGAAGCCCGTCCGTTCCGCGAGAAAGGCGACTTCTACAGCCTGAACCCCGGCGTGGAATGGCAGGTCAACGACGAATTGTGGGTCGATCTGCAGGCCAACGCGACGCGCAGCCACTTCCTGCGCGACTCACCGACGGTGTTCGTCGTGACCTGCCCGAGCGCCGGCAACGGCGCGCTGCCGGGCTGCACGGCGCCCGCCGGCGGCGTTTCGGTGAACTTCAGCAATCCGCCCGGCGCGGCGTTCCCGAGCATCACGACCAACATCGATCTGAACAACCCGGCCAACTACCAGTGGAACAACGGCCGCGTGAACCTGCAGGACGAGAAGCGCTTCACCGTCACCGACGGCGTCCACGGCGACGTCAAATGGGGCGACGACACGTTCTCGGTTCAGGCCGGCGGGGCGTTCGACCACGCCTTCCGCAGCATCATCGCGGTGGACGATTCCGGCCGCTGGCAGAACGCGATCTGCGGCGACAACCCGAACGTCTATCTGCCGGGACCCAATTCGGGTCTGGCGGGCTGCACTGGCCAGAACGTGGTCGGCGCCGCGCCGGGCGTGACCCCGGTCGGCTTCGTCTATCCGCCCGCGCCGACAACGCCGCCGGCGGCGAGCGGTCCGGGCTCGATCGCGTTCTCCAATGCCGGCGGCTATTACGTGGTGCAGCCGGGCAGCGGCTATGGAACCGGCTTCAGCGCCGGCTTCCCGGCGCTGCAATGGCAAGGTTCGCTGGTGCCGCAATCGGCGCTCGCGGGCTATCTGAAGCCTGGACCGACCGGCTTCATCACCGTCGACTACAACAAGATCTTCAAGGCGTCGAACTACTACACGATCGACAACAACGCGATCAACGCGCTGTCGAACTGCTCGAACCTCAAATGCGCGCCGACGAGCCCGCCCTTCGCGACGGCCTCGAACACCGGCGGCACTTCCGGCGGCTTCGACGAGAAGACTTACGGCATCTATCTGAAGGCCGACGGCGTCCTGCATTTCGGCGACCGCGACCTGAAATGGGATGCCGGTCTGCGCTGGTTCGAGACGCACCAGACCATCATTTCGCCGACCCAGCACACCGACCCGCGCAACGCGGCGCTGGTGAACGGCGGTCTGTATCCCAACTTCTTCACCTTCTCGCCGGCCAAGAACGCCTATAGCGCGTTCCTGCCGAACCTGAACCTGGTCTACAACGTCGCGGACGACTTCCTGGTCCGTGCGTCGGTGTCGCGGACGATGACCCGCCCCGACCCCAGCCAGATGATCTCGGTGGTCAACTTCTCAGACCCGACCGCCGCGGCCGCCAGCGTCGGCAACCCCGCGCTCAAGCCGTTCTACTCCAACAACATCGATCTGGGCATCGAGTACTACACCGGCGGCGAAGGTTATTTCAGCGCGGCCGTGTTCCGCAAATCGCTGAGCGGCTTCACGACCTCGCAGAACACCACGCAGCCCTTCTCCTACCTGGCACAATTCGGCATCAACTTCGCCAGCCTGACGACGACGCAGCAATCGGCGCTGTCGGGCCGCACGCCGGGCGGCTGCAACTCGGACGCGACCTGCGCCAACACCACCCTGACGGTGACGACGCAGCTCAACTCCCCGGGCCTCAAGATCATCAACGGCATCGAGCTCGGCTATGTCCAGCCGCTCGACTTCCTGCTCGAGCCGTATGGTCTGAAGGGCTTCGGCGTCACCGGCAACGTGACGATCATCGACCAGAAGACCACCGGATCGGCGCCGTCGATCGCCGTGGGCGTGGCGCCGTTCACCTACAACGTGACCGGCTACTACGACGACGGCAGCATCAGCGCCCGGCTGTCCTATGTGTTCACCGACACCTCCTACGCGTCGGGTTCGAACCAGCAGAGCGTGTGCTTGCCGGTCGGCACCGCGGCGGGCGGTTGCCCGACGGGCGCTTATCTGTTCGCGAAGGCGTACGGCCAGGCGGACTTCTCGTCCAGCATCCATCTGAGCCGCATCTTCGGCCAGGACTTCCCATCCGATCCGGAGCTGACCTTCGACGTGCAGAACATCTTCAGCGCCAAGCAGGTCTCCTACTTCCAGCTCCCCGATGCGGTGCACAGCTACTACATCAAGGGCCAGACCTATCTGTTCGGTATTCGCGGCACCTTCTGATCCGCCGCGATGTGAGTACCGCCGCGCTCTCCCCAATTGGGGGCGCGGCGGCGAGTGCGAATTCCCCGGTAACCTGGAGCGGCGCACCTTTCGGTTCGCCGCTCTTTTTTTTGTTGAACGCCGCGCCCCGGCGGCCCAAGCATTCGCCATGACGAACAGGCCACGGCTCTCGCAAGCGACCCTGCGCGCCATCGCGCCCGGAATCGCGGTGCCGGCCTACGACCGTACCGCCATAGCGGCCGGCATCGTGCATTTCGGGCCCGGCGCCTTCGCGCGGGCGCATGTCGCGTCCTATGTCGAGCAGCTCCTGCCGCACGATCCGCGCTGGGGCATCGCCGGGCTCGCCTTGCGCCGGGGCGCGGCCGGCGCGGCGCTGGCGCAGCAGGACTATCTCTATACTCTGGCCGAGCTGGACGCAGTGCCGCGCTATCGGGTTCTGGGCGGATTGAAGGAGATCGCCGTCGCGCCTCTGGATCGCGCCGGCGCGCTGGCGCGGCTGGACACGGCGCGGCTGATCACGGTTACGGTGACGGAGAAGGGTTATTGCCTCGATGCGCGCGGCGAACTCGATCTCGGTCACCCCGACGTCGCGCATGACCTGGCCAATCGCGATGCACCGGCCGGCCTGATCGGCTGGCTGGCGCTCGCGCTCGGCCGCCGCCTCGGCGCGCCGCCGGTGGTGATGAGCTGCGACAATCTCGCGTCCAACGGGGCCAAGCTGCGCGCCGCCGTGCTCGCCTTTGCGCGCGCCGCTGGCGACGGCGATCTGGCGCGCCGGATCGAAGACGGCGTGCGCTTTCCCGCCACCATGGTCGACAGCATCACCCCGGCGGGCGACGATGCCTTGCGCGCCCGCGTCGCCGACGCCGTCGGGCTGGCCGACGCCGAGCCGGTGCAGCGCGAGAGCTTCGCGCAATGGGTGGTCGAGGACTCGCTCGGCCCCGGCATGCCGGATCTCGCCGCCGCCGGGGCGCAACTGACCGGCGACGTCCATGCCTATGAGCAGGCCAAGCTCAGGCTGCTCAACGGGGCGCATTCGGTGCTGGCTTATGCCGGGCTGGCGCTGGGCCACGCGACAGTCGGCGCGGCGATGGGCGATGCGCGCCTCGGACCCTTCGTCGAACGGCTAATGCGCGAGGATATCGCGCCCACCCTGCGCGCGGCGCACGGACTGGATATTCCCGACTATATCGGCGCGCTGCTGTGCCGCCTGCGCAACCCGGCGGTGACGCACCGCCTGAGCCAGATCGCCGCCGACGGGTCGCTGAAACTACCCTATCGCTTCCTTGAACCCATCGCCGACCTGCTGAAGCTCGGCCGCCCGGTTGCCCGGCCTTGCGTCGCCATCGCGGCGTGGATGCGTTTCGTGCAGTCGGCGGCGGCGTGCGGCGATGCGCTCAACGATCCGATGGCGGCGAAATTGCTGGCGGTGGGCAAAGCCTGCTCCGGCCGGGCGGTGGACGACGTGCCGCGCTTCCTGGCCTTGAGCGAAATCTTCCCAGGCGATCTCGCGAACGAGCCGCGCGTGCGCGCTGCGGCTAGCGCGGCGTATGACGATCTGGCGGGCGCGCTGTCTTAGCCATGCGCCGGCACGGCTGCCGGGACATAGGGCTCGACATGGGTAATGCGGCAGGCTTGGCGCCGGCCGTCGATCGTGCTGGTGACGACCGTGTCGCCCCTGCCGATGCAGGAAAAATCCGACGACAGCGAAATGTGATCGGCCTGGCTCAGGAAGATGCAGGTCGTCGACAGTTTGAGCTCGCGGTGGTCGTGGCCCAGCGTCGCCTTGGCGACGATGTCCTGGCCCGATAGATAGCGCGCCTGGTAGCTGTAGGAGGGATCGATGCAGATGCCATGCGCCGCCAGCGCCGGGGTTGTGGCGAGCACGCCCGCCAGCAGGATGAAAGCCGCTTTCATGGCCATTCCTCCAATCGACTGTCCGATGCGTAACGTTCCAGGCGGCAGCCGGTTCACGGATCGCTGATCGCCCGGCCCGGCACGTACTTATAATGGATCGCCTTGTAGTAATCGAGATCGTGCGCCGGCGGGGCGTGGCCGGCCGGCAGCGGCAGCTTGGAAAAGGTCTGGAAATAGGCGATTTCCGCGTCCCGCCACCACCGTGCTTCGCTTTCTTCGATTCGAAGATAGGCGTCTTCCTCGGCGAAGCGCTGGGCGTCGACATAGTTTCGCATGCCCGCCCAGGCCGCCCGCGCCCGCGCCGTCGCCGCGACGCCTTCGTCGTAATGCACGATCATCTCGTCCCACAGCGTGCGGCCGGACTTCATCTTGTGGTCCCAGGGCACGTGATGGAACCAGAGCAGGAACTTCTCCGGGATGCGGTTCGGGTCGCCGAACTCGGCGGCGGCACCCGGCGCGTATTGCGAGATCGCGTTGCTGCCGGCCGCGGTGCGGTCGAAGCCGATGCCGGCGGCGTCGGCGCGGTGGTAGTAGACGGGATTCCATTCCGGGCGCTTGAGATCGCTGACCCAGGGTCCCGGCCCGTAGTGATGCCCCGTCGCCATCAGATGGGCGAGACCGAGCGGCGTCATGTAGTCCACCACCGCCTCGCGCGACGCCATCATCATGTCGACCACGGGTTTGACGAAGCGCGGATCGTTGCTGAAGGTCATGCGCGCCCAATCGTCGGCGATGGCGCGCGCCGAGTCGTCCGGATTCCACGCCAATCGCCCAAAGGCGTACCAGTTCGCCTGGTTGAAATCCGAGCCCGACCAGTTGCGGTCGGTGCCGATGTTGGAAACACCGGCCATGCCGGTCAGCCTGCCGCCGAACAGCGAGCCATCGATCACCTTGGCCACCGTCGAGCCTGGACCCTTGGCGTAGGTGTCGGCGTGCAGCACTTCCTCCCACATCGGCCCGAGATAGGCCAGGCTGGTGGCGAGGCCGAGATATTCCTTGGTGATCTGCACTTCCAGGAACATGCCGGTATGCGGCATGGCGCCGAACAGGGGGTGGAATGGTTCGCGCGGCTGGAAATCGATGGCGCCGTTCTTGGCCTGGACGATGACGTTGTCGCGGAACTTGCCGTCGAGCGGCTGCAGCTCGCTGTAAGCCTGTTTGGCGCGGTCTTCCGGGTTCTCGGCGGCGTAGATGAAGGCGCGCCACATCACGATGCCGCCATGGGGCGCGAGCGCGTCGGCGAGGCAGTTGGCGCCGTCAGCTTGGCTGCGGTGATAGTCCTGTGGCCCCGGCTGGCCTTCGGAATTGGCCTTGACCAGGAAGCCGCCGAAATCGGGGATCGCGGCGTAGATCTCGTCGGCCTTCGCTTTCCACCACGCGCGTATCGCCGGATCGAGCGGATCGGCGGTCGGGAGTCCGCCGATCTCGATGGGCGCGCTGAAGCGGGCCGAGACATAGACCTTGATGTGATAGGGGCGGAACACCGCCGCCAGCGCCGCGAGACGGCGGATATAGGTCGCGGTCAGGATTTCCGGCTGCGCCCCGACATTGTTGACGTTGACGCCGTTGACGCCGATCGAAGCCTCGGCGCGGGCATAGTCGGTATAGCGTGGGTCCATCCAGTCCGGCATCTTCTGCCAGTCCCAGATCGAGAAGCCGGCATAGCCGCGCTCGATCGTGCCGTTGAGATTGTCCCAATGGTCCACGATGCGAACCATCAGGCGCGGCGACGAGGCGATGCTCAGGTTGGCGATCGGCTGGCGGGTCTGGATCAATTTCAGGAACGCGAAGGCGCCATAGAGCACGCCGGCGTCGCTGTTGCCCGCGATCACCGTCACCTTATGCCCTTCCGCGACCAGGCTGCGGATGAGATAGCCCTCGTTGCCGAGCTTGCCCAGGTCCAGCCCGCGGATCATCGGCGAGTTGGCCGGCGTGCCGAACACGACGACGCCGTCGCTCTTGATCCCCGCAGCGACCGGAATGGGTTTGGCGAGAAGTCCGCCCAGCCCGCGCTGCAACTCGGCGGTCGCGGCTTTGATCGTTGGGCTGTCGCCGCGCGGCAGCAACGCCGTGGCGGCGGCACGGTATTGCGCCAGCGTGGCTTGTTCGACCGGATGATAGCGCAGCCACAGCTCGTAGCCGTCCTCGGCCTGCGCCAGCGAGGGCGCGAGGATCGTGGCGAGCAGGATGAGCGGACGCAGGAAGGATCGCATGGAAACCTCGTTCAAATTCACAGAAGCCACGGCCTTGTCGACGCCGCGCGGAACGCCGCCGCGACGGCCTCGCGCAACGGCTTGGGCCGGTAGTCGTCGTCATACAGCGAAGGCCGCTTGGGCAGGCCGTCGGCGCGCGGCCAGCGGTCGCGCAGCCAGGAATATTTGTCGACCAGGCCCCAGGCCATGACGTAGCGCAGCTGGCGATAGCTCAGCATGATGTCGAGATAGCGCCGCGCCACATCGGCCACCGCCGCGTCGCGCAGCGCGATGTTGGCCGGCAGGTTCTGGTCGCCTTCGTCGAACTCGGTGATGACGAGGTCGAGGCCCATGCCGGTGGCGGCGTCGAGGAATTTGCGCCACTCGACTTCGTCGGACGGCGTCAACGTCGGTGTCGTCGCCGAGGCGCCGGGACCGATATGCGCCTGCACCCCGAGCGCATCGATCGGCACGTTGTTCTCTTTCAGGCGCTCCAAAAGCTTGAGGACGCCGGCGCGGTGCGTCGCGTTGCCCGGACCCCAGCTCATGTAGTCGTTGTAGACGAGCTGCGCCTTCGGCGCCGCCGCGCGCGCGGCGTGGAAGGCGATGTCGATGACCTCAGGTCCGATATGCTTGGTGAAAACGGAGTCCGTCATCTCGCCGGTCCTGGGATCGATGGTCTCGTTGACGACATCCCAGGAGAAAATCTGCGGATAGCGCGTGACGACCGTCGTGATGTGCTCGGTCAAAAGGCGCTCGGCTTCGCTGCCGGGGCGCGCGCCGAAGTCATGGCTTTGTGTCCAGGCCGGCATCCACTCGTTGCGGTTCCACAGCAGGGTGTGGCCGCGCACCAGCAGATTGTTGTCGGCGACGAAGGTCATGAGCTTGTCGGCGCGCGCGAAGTCGAACGTCGCTGCATCGGGCCGGATCGCATACCATTTGAGTTCGTTCTCCGGCACCAGGATGCCGCATTCGCGCACGAAGAGTTCGCGTAAAGCGGGATCGTCGAACTGGTTGGCGCGCGTGCCGGTGACGCCGGGCTGACGCGGCGCGCCGCTCGGGCCGGTGCCTAGGCAGCTGCCGAAGCGCAAGCCCTTCGCGGCAGCAAGTGCGTTGAGCGCGTCCTGTGCGGTGCCTGCGCTATCCGCGCGCGCGGACAGGGGCGCCAAAGCCGCTGCAGCGGCGGAGAACTTGAGCCAGTCGCGGCGGGAGAGGTCGCTCATTTGACGATCCGCGTTTCGGGAACCGGGTCATAGGTGCGCGGCGCGCCGGCAAAGGCGATCTCGAAGCGGTCCAGGATCAGGCCGGGATCGAGCGCGGTCACGACCAGCTCATGCGCGCCGGGCGCGAGGCGCAGATTGCCGATCTCGCCGATAGCGGTGTTGGTGAGCACGTTCTGCTTCCAGGTGGCGCTGAACTCGGCGCTCTTGAGGTCGAGGATCACCGCTTCGCCGCCGTCGATGGCCACCGCGACGCGCATGCCGGTTTGCGACGTGATCGGCAGGATCGGCAGCGCGATCAGCCGCAGCGTCGCGGGATCGTCGGCGGTCACGGTGGCGAAACGGTAGACGGCGCGCGGCGCGCCGCTGGAGACCAGCTCCATCGGCGCCATATCGATCTTGGCGCGCAGGACGGCGCCGGTATGGCCGAGGCCGTTCAGCATCTCCCACGGTCCGGTCTGGCTGTCCGTGTGCGTGGCATAGATCGACACGATGCGGTCGAGTTCGAGGAAGGAGACGCCGGAGACCTTGTGGTCCGGCGCCAGCCTGACACCGACCGGAAACTCCGTTGTCGACGGATCGCATTTCAGCGTGACCGTGCCTGTACCGTTCGCCGGCGCGCGGCGCCAGTCGACCGTCACATGCAGCCGCGCCTCCAGCGTGCGCTCGCCGAACGCGCCGGCAGCCCGGTCGAGCTTGATCCAGGGCGCGCTGGCCGTTGCGGTCCAATGTGCCGCCACGGGCGATTTCACGAAGATGTCGATGTAGCGCTCGCGTGGCAATTCGCGGCGGAACACCGGCAGGTTCGGCGCCGAGCCGCCGCCATCGTAGTAGCCGCCGCCTTCGACCTGGATGCCGCAGGTCTTGTCGTCCTTGCCGTCCCACACCGGCACCGCCGGTTCGGCATAGAGCGGCAGATGCGCCGGCGCGATGCTCATCATCCCAGCCCATTTGCCGCCGGCGAGAGTCGTATTGTAGGTGCGCTCGCCCTCGTTCAGCGCGACCTGAGCCCGGCGCGCCAGGGCGGCGTAGATGTTGGCGCTGGCGCGGCGCTGCAGGCCATAGGCGATGGCGCGGTCGAGGTTCAACACCCGCGCGTTGATCTCGGCAGCGGCTTCGACCGGATATTGCACGAGTTCGTAGAACGCGTCGCGCCGGTCGGCCGGCAGCTTCGCGGCCAGCGCGTCGGCGGCGTCCATGATGTCGGCATAGGCATCGAGGCGGCGCGCGTTCTCGTCGCCGAAATCGAGCATGTCGTAGTCGGTCTGGCGTGGCGCGGTGGTCGGGTAGTGGTTGTTGAAGCCCATGAATTCGGGCTTGCGCGAGAAGGCGAGATCGTAATAGCGCCACAGGATGTCGGCGATCGCGTCGGCGTTCTGCGCCCCGAAGGTCTCGCCCGCGAAGCCGCGCAGATGCGCCTTGACCTTGGCGATGTCGCCATAGGCGTCGTCGTCCCACGCCATGTCGAGGAACAATTGAGTCAGGTATTCGCCCGGCTTGATGTCGCCGACGTTCAGCACCCAGATGCGCCGCGCCTCGGTGAGGTAAGCCTTGCGCATCTCCTCCCACATCAGCGCCGGATGGGCGCTCGCCAGCCACAGATAGGACATCGGCGTGCCCCAATAGGAGATGTGGTAGTAGACGCCGGCACCGCCGCTGCGCGCGCGCTCGGCCGGATTGGAGAGCCGCCGGATATAGCCGTAATTGTCGTCCGGCCAGGTCAGCGTGATGTCGTCCGGGATTTTCAGGCCGGTGTCGTAGGCCGGCAGCACTTCCTTGTACGGCGTGAACACCTGCGGGATCTGCCCGGCGGGCCGCCCGAGGCGATGTTCGAGGATGGCGCGCTGCTGCGCGATGACGTCCTCCAGGATGTCGCGCATCTGCGCCGGGCCGTCGGCGCCCAGCATCGGATAGTCGCCGACGCCGCGCAGGCCCATGGTGTAGATGTTCTCGAACTGCTTGTGGCTGTCGACGGCTTCATCCCAGTAGTCCAGCAGGCCCTTGCGGTTGGTCAGCCAGTTGAAGGCGCCGCGCTTGACCGGATCCCATTCACGGTCGTTGTTGCGCAGCATCGGCTCGGCATGGCTGGTGGCGTGGATGATGGCGTAGGCGTCGGCCATCTCGGCATTGCCCGGCACGTCGTCGAACGCCACCGTGCCCTTGTGCATCGCCGGCCAGATCGTGTCGGCCTTCAGCCGCCACATCAGCTCGAAGATGCGGGCATAGGTTTTGGGGCCGATGGTGCCGGCCTCAGGCTCGTAGGTTTTTGCCGCCCAGGGCTTCAGCCCGAAATCCTCGTCGTTGAGGAAGATGGCGCGGTAATGGACGCTGGGCTCCTTCGAATAGCGCAGACGTCCATCGACCCTGATCGCGCCGGCTTTGCGGATCGCGGCATCGGCCCACCATTCCCAGGGCGACACGCCCATCTCGCGGCTGAGATCGACGACGCCATAGATCGCGCCGCGCACGTCCGAGCCGAAGATCAGCAGCGCCTGCCGCCTGGGATCGGCGGGCGAGGGGATCGCGGCGCGGCCATAGCTTTCCCATTTCCCGGCGATGGGCGCGGTGTCGATCTTGTTCGCCTTCAGCAGGGCGGCGACCAGCGGCGCGTCTATGCGGCCGACGATGACCAGCGGACCGCTTGCACCATCGGTGGTCTTGGCGACGGCAGGCGCGCGGCCGCTCAACGCCCCCAGATCGTGCGCCAGAAGCTGCGCCGCCTTCTCGACCGGCGTATCGCCGTCATAGACGACGCCGGCGACCGTCTTGCCGTCGAACAGCGTCACATCGGCGGCATGGACCGGCGCATATATAGAGAGTGCGGCCAGACCGGCCACGACGATATGAAGCCATCTCGCGCTCATATTGCACCGCACCAAATCCATTCGCTAACGCAGCGAAATGATTGAGATATTTCGCTTTTCGTCTGCCGGAGGTAGCGTTACCACTACGGCAGCCGAAGCTCAATCGGGGGGACGCCGGCGGCGATGCACTATTTGCGGCAAGGGACCGTCATTCTGGCGCGCGGCAGAACATTCGATCATCTTCGCGTGGCAACCCCGAGGTCTTCGCGGGCGCGGCGGGCTCGAACAGCCGTCTTGCGCCTGGCGAAGGCCGCCGCCGCGCTGGAGCCGACCTGACATGTACCGCTATGCCGCCGCCGCGTTGGCGTTGACCGTTCTCGTGGCCGCCGCGCCGCCCGGCGCCGAGCGCAGCCACCAGCGCCTGCTCGACAAGATGCACATCAAGGCGCTGCGTCCCGGCCCCGATCCGGCCAATTACGACGAGGCCAAGGCCAATCCCTATCCCAAGCTGCCCGATCCGCTGACGCTCAAGGACGGCAAGCCGGTCGCGACGCCCGAGATCTGGTGGCAGCAGCGCCGCGCCGAGCTCGCCGACGGCATCGACGACGAGATCTACGGCAGGCTGCAGCCGACGGCGCCGGTCCTGATCTGGAGCACACCCCAAAGCGGGCCCGAACTGGTCGGCAAGGTGCAGACGACGCGGCGCTATCTCATCGGTCATGCCGGCAGCGGACGCAATGCCGTCGATGCGCGCATGATCATCAACCTGCCGGCCAAGGCGCACGGGCCGGTGCCGGTGATCCTGCTGCTCACCGGCAACGCGAAGTGGCGGCCGCATTCGACCTGGCGCGAGCAAGTGCTGGCCAAGGGCTGGGGCACCGCGGTGCTCGACGTAACCAGCGTGCAGCCCGACGATGCCGCCGATCTGACGCGCGGCGTCATCGGCATCGCCGCCCATACCAGGCCGTGGGAGCCCAACGTCTGGGGCGTGTTGCGCGCCTGGGGCTGGGGCGCCAGCCGGGCGATGGACTTTTTCGAGAGCGATTCCGCCATCGACTCCGGCCATGTCGGCATCGCCGGCCATTCGCGCTACGGCAAGGCGGCGCTGGTGGCGATGGCCTACGATCCGCGCTTCGCCGTCGCCTATATTTCGTCGTCGGGCGCCGGCGGCGCCGCCCTGCTGCGGCGCAATTTCGGCGAGCCGATCGAGAACCTGGCCGGCGCCGGCGAGTATCACTGGTTCGCGCCGAACTTCCTGAAATATGCCGGCCCCAAGACCGCGAACGATCTTCCCTATGACGCGCACGAGCTGATCGCGCTGGCGGCGCCGCGCCCGATCTTTTTCGGTGCCGGTTCGAACGGCGACGATTGGACCGATCCGCGCGGCATGTTCATGGCCGCCGCCGCTGCCGGTCCGGTCTATGAATTGCTGGGCAAGAAGGGTCTGGGCACGGCGACGATGCCGCCGGCCGGCACCGCGCTGACCAGCGGCGAGCTCGCTTTTCGCCAGCACGCCGAGGGCCACACCATGGAGCCGAACTGGCCGGCGTTCCTCGCCTATGCGGCGCGCTATCTGAAACCCAAGAAGGAAAAATGAGTGGGGAAGATCGCGGGGCTGCGCTGGTGGACGATCGGCCTCATCATGCTGGGGGCGATCCTCAACTTCCTGACCCGCAGCACCCTGGCCGTCGCGGCGCCGACCATGATGGCTGAGTTGCACATCTCGACGCAGCAATATTCCTACATCACCGGCGCGTTCCAGGTCGCGATCATGTTCCAGCCGGCCGTCGGCTATGCGATGGATACGATCGGGCTCAAGCTCGGGCTGGCGATCTTCGCCGCGGCCTGGTCGCTGATCTGCATGGCGCACGGCTTGGCGCATAGCTGGCAGGGCTTCGCCGGCTTGCGCGCGGCGCTGGGCTTCTCCGAAGGCTCCGCCAATCCCGCCGGGCTCAAAGTGATCTCGGAGTGGTTCCCGGCGCGCGAGCGCGGCCTTGCCGGCGGCATCTACAACATCGGTGCCTCGGTGGGATCGATGCTGGCGCCGCCGCTCGTCGCCTGGGCGATCCTTGCCTATGACTGGCAGACCGCGTTCGTGATCACCGGGGCGCTCGGCCTCGTCTGGGTCGCGGCGTGGCTGCTGTTCTACCACGCCCCGGCCGATGCCAGGGCGCTGAGCGACGCCGAGCGCGGCCATATCGCCGCCGGACAGGAGAAGCATCTGGAGGACAGCGGCGAACGCCCTGCCATCCTGGCGATCCTCATGCAGCGCAATTTCTGGGGCATTGCGCTGCCGCGCCTCCTCGCCGATCCGACCTGGGGCACGCTGTCGTTCTGGGTCCCGCTCTATCTCACCACCGTGCGGCATTTCGATCTCAAGCAGATCGCGATGTTCGCCTGGCTGCCGTTTCTCGCCGCCGATCTCGGCTGCCTGTTCGGGCCGATGGTCGTGCTGTTCCTGCAGCGCCGCGGCACCGGCCTGATCGATGCGCGGCGCGGCGCCTTCACGCTAGGCGCCGCGATGATGACGGGCCTCGCCTTCACCGGCTTCGTCGACAGTCCTTATGCCGCGGTGGCGCTGATCTCGCTCGGCGGCTTCGCGCACCAGACGTTGTCGGTCACCGTCATCACCATGGCGTCGGACCTGTTTCGCCGCAGCGAGGTGGCGACCGTCGCCGGCATGGCGGGGACCTGCGGCAATGCCGGCGTGCTCGGTTTTTCGCTGCTGATCGGCGGACTGGTGGTCAGCGTCGGCTATGCGCCGTTCTTCGTCGCGCTCGGTGTGCTCGATCTCATCGGCGCGACACTGTTGTGGACCCTGGTGCGGAAGCCCGTTCATGCCTGAGACGATCGCGAACCCGATCCTGAAGGGCTTCAATCCCGATCCGTCGATCGTGCGGGTGGGCGGCGACTACTACATCGCGACCTCGACCTTCGAGTGGTTTCCCGGCGTGCAGATCCACCACTCGCGCGATCTGAAGCACTGGCGGCTGCTGACCAGGCCGCTGCGGCGGGCGAGCCAGCTCGATATGCGCGGCGATCCCGATTCCGGCGGCGTCTGGGCGCCGTGCCTGAGCCATGCCGACGGCCGGTTCTGGCTGATCTACACCGACGTGAAGCGCTATGGCCGCACCACGGTCGGCGGCGCCTCGGGCGCATCCTTGCGCGACTTCCACAACTATCTCGTCACCGCCGAGCGCATCGACGGCGAATGGTCCGATCCGATCCCGATGAACTCCAGCGGCTTTGATCCTTCGCTGTTCCACGACGACGATGGGCGCAAATATTTCGTCAACCAGCTCTGGGATCACCGCCCCGGCCGCAACCGCTTCAATGGCATCGTCTGCCAGGAATATTCGCATGCCGAACGCCGCCTGATCGGCGAGCGCCGGATCATCTTCGCCGGCACGCCGCTCGGCCTCACCGAGGCGCCGCATATCTACAAGCGGAACGGCTGGTATTATCTCATCACCGCCGAGGGCGGCACCGGCTGGAACCACGCGGTGACGATGGCGCGGTCGCGCACGATCGGCGGTCCCTACGAATTGCATCCGGACACCTACATCATGAGCTCGCGCAACCGGCCCGACCTGGCGCTGCAGCGCGCCGGCCACGCCGATCTGGTCGAGACGCCAAGCGGCGAGACCTACATGGTTTATCTCTGCGGCCGCCCCTTGCCGGGGCGCGGACGCTGCGTGATGGGGCGCGAGACCGCGATCCAAAAGATGGTCTGGGGCGAGGACGGCTGGCTGCGCACCACGGACGGGCAGGGGGTGCCGCATCTCGAAGTCCCGGCGCCCGCGCTGCCGCCACATCGCGTTCCGCCCGAGCCCGAACGCCACGACTTCGACGCGCAGGAGCTACCGTCCGCGTTTCAATGGCTGCGCACGCCGCATCCGCACGAGCTGTTCAGCCTCGCGGCGCGGCCCGGCCATCTGCGTCTCTATGGCCGCGAAAGCATCGGCAGCCTGTTTCGCCAGTCCCTGGTGGCGCGGCGGCAGCAGGCGTTCTGCTACAGCGCCGAGACCAAGCTCGATTTCGAGCCGCGCCACTATCAGCAGGCCGCGGGCCTGGTCTGTTACTACAGCGGCGCGAAATTCCACTACCTGCATGTATCTCACGACGAGTCGCTGGGCAAGCATCTGCGGGTGATGTCGGCGCTGCCGGATTCGCCGCAAGCCGACGCCTTCACCGCGCCGATCCCGCTGCCGCCCGGGCCGATACAGCTTCGCGTCGATGTCGACTACCAGCGTCTGCGCTTTGCCTATTGCGTGGATGGCGGCGGGTGGCGGCGCCTGCCCGAGACCTTCGACGCCTCCATCCTGTCGGACGAGGCGACGGCGCCCGGCAATCCCAACTTCACCGGCGCTTTCGTCGGTATGGCGGCTCAGGACACGTCCGGCACCGCGCTGGCCGCCGATTTCGACTATTTCGTGTATCGCGAACGCGACTACATCCCGAATCCTTGAGCCGCGCGCACTTTACAGAAAGCGCCGTTTTATCTAGCGTGATAGCGTTACCAGAACCGCCATCAGCGCGGCAAGAAGGGAGAGCGTCCATGGAGTTCAAGCGGGCCGTTTCCGGCACGGCCGTCGTGATCGCAGCCCTTCTTGCCGCGAGCCTCGCCATCGGCGCCGCGCCCGCGCATCGCAAGCCCGCGCCGCATCGCGCCAAGCCCGCCACCGCCGCGCCGCTCTACAAGAACGCATCGGCGCCGGTCGACAAGCGCGTCGAAGACCTTCTGAAGCGCATGACGCTGGAGGAGAAGGTCGCGCAGATCAGCACCATCTGGCAGAACAAGGACACGATCCTCACCCCCGACGGCGCATTCGATCCCAACAAGGCGACGGCGCAGCTGCCCTACGGCATCGGCCAGATCGCGCGGCCGTCGGACTTGGAAGGCACCAAGCTGAAAGGGCGGGGGCGCAACACCCGCGACGCGACGGCGCTGATCAACGCCATCCAGCACTGGGCGGTCGAACGCACGCGGCTGGGCATCCCGGTGTTCTTCCACGAAGAAGGCCTGCACGGCGCCGTGGTCGTGGACGGCACCAGCTTCCCGCAAGCCATCGCGCTCGCCAGCACCTGGGACCCCGATCTGATCCGCCGCGTCAACGCGGTGACGGGACGCGAGCTGGCGGCGCGCGGCGTCAGCGAAGTGCTTTCGCCCGTCGTCGACGTGGCGCGCGATCCGCGCTGGGGCCGCATCGAGGAGACGTTCGGCGAAGACCCCTATCTCGTCGGCGAGATGGGCGTCGCCGCGGTCGAAGGCCTGCAGGGCGACCAGTTGCCGCTGGCGCCCGGCAAGGTGTTCGCTACGCTCAAGCACATGACCGGCCACGGCCAGCCCGAGAGCGGCACCAATGTCGGCCCGGCGCCGTATGCCGAGCGCACCTTACGCGAGAACTTCTTCCCGCCGTTCGAGCAGGCGGTGACGCGCACCAATATCCGCGCCGTGATGGCTTCGTATAACGAGATCGACGGCGTGCCCTCCCATGCCAACAAATGGCTGCTGGGCACCGTGC
>CAYXMO010000021.1:0-21223 GCA_964465935.1 uncultured Rhizobium sp. | reverse complement strand
TGTGACAGTTTGTCAGCGCAAGAGTGCCGCAGTTCACGCGATGACGAAATGGCTGGTCAGCGTGCGAGAAGCTGGATCGCCGCGAGGATTTGCGGCCAGGCGTCCGACTCAGGATCGATCAGCTCGAAATGGCCGGCCGACGGAATGCCAAGCGACACCGGTTTGTCGCTCGCGGCAGCGGCGACATAAGACAGCCGCCAGTGATCCGGCACGATGTGGTCCAGACCGCCGGCGACGACGACTTGCCTTATGCCCAGCGGCAGCAGCGCCTGCGGCGAGGTATCGGCGTAGACGTCCTGTCCCGTCCGGCTCGTCGCGCCGGTGATACCGTCGACCGTCTCGGCGCCGCCGCAGGCTGCGCCGTCCTCGCGATAACCCTTCAGATCGAGAATGCCGGCAAGGCTGACGACGCCGGAAATCGGCAAGGGGTTTGCCGTGGCGAGGGGGCTGGTCTTGGGCAGGCGCGCCCGCGCCGCCAGCCACATCGCCAGGTGGCCCCCGGCGGAATGTCCGACCGCGACCACGCGCTTGAGATCGAGACGGTATTTCGCCGCGATGCCGCGCAGCATGTCGGCGGCGGCGGAGACGTCGAGAAAGGTGTTGGGATAGCCGCCGCCCTGGGCCCCGATACGGCGATATTCGATGTCCCACACCGCGAGCCCCTGGGCACGCAGCGCTTCCGCCATCGGGTTCATCATCGCGACGCCCGGAAGTTCGGACAGCCAGCAGCCGCCATGCACCAGGATCACGACCGGATGCGGCCCGCCGCCCTTGGGCAGCCACAGATCGGCGAACTGCTCGGGCGCGCTGCCATAGGTCAGATGCGCGTCGGGGTCGCCATGCGGCCGCGCCATCAGGTCCTTGTAGCTCACCGCCTGTGCCGCGGCCGTGCCGGCGAGCGTCAGGACCATCGCGGCAGCGGCGCGCAGCAATGGGCGCATGCCTATTCCGCCGCCCGCGCCATCTGCTTGGCGGCGCCCAGATGGCGCAGGAAGAAGCGCTCCCACGAGGCGCCCTCGAAATTGGGGATCTCGACATGGGCGCCGGGATTGATGTGCATGGTCTTTTCCTTCGAGGCGAACGCGTTGAACAGCGCGATGCCGTTGTCGCGCGGCGCCACCGCGTCTTCCCACTGGAATACGAACTCGACCGGGATTTGGATCGCCTTGGCGGCCTCCTCGAACGCGCTTTGGCCGGGGCGCAGGCCGGCCAGCCCGAACACGGCGCATTTGATGCGCGGCTCGCCGGCGACGAAGGGCACGCCGATGGCGGTGCCCATCGAGACGCCCCAATAGCCGACCGGACCGCCGGCACCGACAATGTCGAGGCCTTGCACCGCATCCAGCGCCGCCTTCCATTCCGGCACGGCGCGGCGGGTGCGCTCCATCATCGTCTTCATCATCTGCTCGCTCATGCCCGGATTGCTGCCGGCTTCGCCGCGCACCCGGGCGCCGACGTCGCGCGCCAGCGCCTCGGCTTGCTCGCGGCTGATGCGGTCGCCATGCCCGGGGGCATCGATCGCCAGCGTCGCGTAGCCCAGGCGCTGCGCATATTGCCGGGCGCGCGCCGCCAGCGTGCCGATCTTCTTGTGCTGCGAGCCGCCATGACCCATCAGCAGCAAGGGCCGCGGCCCGCTGGCGTCTTCCGGCGCCCACAGCACGGCGGGCACGCGCTCGCCGTCGACGCTGAGATCGAACAGCCGCTCGGTCACGCCGGCTTCGCTGCGTTCACGGGTGAAGGTGATCATGGTGGGCCTCCCATTGCCGTTTGCGCTTCTTATGGGCGCGCAATCTCACGGCAACCGGCCATACGCTGTCGCTATGGCCGGTTGCCGGCTTGCGCTCACAGCGTCGCGGGGCGTGGTGGAAGCGTCAAGGTCGTCCTAAGCTTCGCCGCAGCAACGGGGAGGCAAAACATGAGCCTGCGGCAAAAGCGCGTGGTGGTGATCGGCGGAACCTCCGGCATCGGACTGGCGGTGGCCTCGGCGGCGCTGGCCGAGGGCGCCAGCGTGATCGTCGGCTCCTCTAGCGCCGACAAGCTCGGCGCCGCGGCGCTGCGCCTGCCCGGCGCGCATGCCCACGCCATCGACGTCAAGGACGAGGCCAGCATCGCGATGTTCTTCGAGCGCGTCGGCGCCCTCGATCACCTCGTCTTCACCGCCGGCGACTGGGGCCGCTATGGCGGCGGCCCGGTCGAGAGCCTCGACATCGCGGCCGCCGCGTCGCTGTTCGCGGTGCGCTTCTGGGGCGCGATCGGATGCGTCAAGCATGCCGCGAAGAACCTGCGCGACGGCGGCTCGATCACGCTCACCGACGGCATGATCGCGCACCGCCCGCGCAAGGGCGCCGCGATCAGCTCCGCCATGGCGGGCGCGACCGAGCATCTGACGCGGGCGCTCAGCGTCGAGCTCGCGCCGATCCGGGTCAACGCGGTCTGTCCCGGCGCGATCCGCACCGAGGTGTGGAATTCCATTCCCGCCGAACAGCGCGAAGACCGCTTCAAGAAGATGACCGAACGCCTGCCGATCAAGCGCATCGGCGAGCCGGACGAAGTCGCGCAGGCCTATCTCTATCTCATGCGCGGCGGCTACACGACGGGACAGGTGCTGCGCGTGGACGGCGGCGGAACGGTGGTGTGAGGGGCGGCGAAGATGACGGCCTGCTACTCGAAGCAGCGGGGCTGATACAGTCCTCCTTCGCCAAGGCTTCGGAGGACACCACCCTTCGCTGAATTCTAGTGCGGTGGCCTGCCACCCGAAGCTGCGCGGGGCTGATACAGTCCTCCTTCGCCAAGGCTTCGGAGGACACCACCCTTCGCTGAATTCTAGTGCGGTGGCCTGCCACCCGAAGCTGCGCGGGGCTGATACAGTCCTCCTTCGCCAAGGCTACGGAGGACACCACCCTTCGCTGAATTCTGGTTGGGTGGCCTGCCACCCGAAGCTGCGAAGCAGCGAAGGGTGGTGCCGGCTAAGGGACTCGAACCCCTGACCCCCTGATTACAAATCAGGTGCTCTACCAACTGAGCTAAGCCGGCGTACCGCGGAAGCCTGGGAAAACCGACGCTAACGCCATTTTGTTATATCCGGATACCGATTCAGCGCCAACGGAGCCCAGGCGGCCTGCGCCGGCATGCTTTGGCAACAGGGGCCGAACGGCCTATAATGGCTTGCCATGACGGACAAGGGACATCGCAGCCCGCCCCCGCCGCCGACCCGTTTCGGTCCGGTGCAGCCCAAGGCGGCACCGCGCGCGGCGGTCCAAGCGGCCGGCAAGAAAGCCGGCGGCTACAAGATTTCGATCGGCTCGTATCTCCATCAGGGACCGGGAAAACAGAGCCTGCCGTCGGAAGTGGCGGGGCACAGCTTCGTCGCCATAGAAGGACCGGGCGCCAAGCGGCAGGCCTGGGGTTTCTCGCCGGCCGGCAACATCGATTTGCGCGCCGATCTGCCCAAGCTCAAAAGCGGCGTGCGCGGCCGCGTGCATGCCGACGATGCCGGCTTTTCCAAGCCTGGCGTGCGCACCCAGACCTTCGAGGTCGGGCCCGAGCAGGCGCGCGCCGCCCTGGCCAAGGTCGCGGAGTACCGCTCGACCTCGCCGCAGTTCAACCTTTCGCACCGCCAGTGCTCGACCTTCGCGACCGATGTGTTGCGCGCGGCGAAAATCGATGCGTTCCCCGGATCCGGCGTGCGCAAGCCGGGTCAGATGTACGCGCAGCTGACGCGGCCGCAGCCGCCCAAGCGCTGATCGCTTCTATTTCGCCGGAAAACGCGTCGGCGGTGGCGCATGTCCGCCCGCCGCCTTGGGCTGGATTTTCCCCGCCATCGCGCCCGGTGCCGCTTTCTTCTGCAGCGGCGGGCGATGCGCGGCGGCAAGACGTCCGATGCGGTCCGCTTCGGCCTCGAGCGCGGGATCCTGCACCACGGCAACGCCGGCGCCGAACGGGTTGCGCACCCGTCCCGCGCGCTGCTGGATCACATGCGTCAGTTCGTGGCCGAGCAGCTCGTGGCCGCGGTGCGAATGCAGGTCGAGCTGGCCCGGCGCGAAATACAGATCGGAGCCGAGCGTGAAGGCGAGGGCGCCGATCTTCGTCGCCTGGTCGCCGACATGGATGCGCACGTCGGAAAGATCGGCGGCGAAATAGGATTCCATCTTGGCGCGAATGGCGTCGGGAAGAGGCCGGCCGCCGCTGCCGCCGGTCAGAACGCCATCGGGCAAGGGCTGGGCATGGCCGCGGGCCTGCGGCTGCACGGCGCCGGCGGCGCGCTTCTGCAGCACGGCGGCCAGGCCGCCGCCGCGAAAATAGCCCTGCAAGACGCGAGCGGACATGACGCGATTTGTCTTTCGCAATACGGCCAATACGTCTTGAACAGTACAGGAATCAGCGCTTTTCGGCAACTTTCGCCGCTTCGGGCTCTTTACCATTGCCGCGTTCGCCGCCTGGCGCAGCCGCGGTCTCGCGCAACCCGGACGGCTTGTCCGACTCGCCCCGCGCCGGCGCCGCCTTCTGGCGCCGCTCGCCCATCATGCCGCGCTGCATCGCGATGCCGCCCAGCTGCAGGCGCTGCCAGGTCACGAATTTGTCGACCGGCAACGCCGCTTGGGCGCGGAACTCGGCGATGGGCTGGTAGGTGCCCGAATAGTTGCTCCACCAATCGAGCTTGCCGGCCTCCAGCCGCGCGGTGCCGGCATAGAGCACCGGCCGTCCGGCCGCGAGATGGGCATGCGGCAGACGCGGCGATACCACGAGCGAGGCGTCGCCGCGCCGCTGACCCTGCACACGCACGAAATTGTAGACGCCGTTCGGCTGGCCGAGCGTGCCGCGCTCGGCATTGCGGACGCGGAAGGTGCCGTCGGGCTGGCTGACTAGTTCTTCGCCCGATCCCTGCGGCCGCCCGGTCACCCGCTTGATCGGCGCGAATGTCGCTGCCGCGGCGCGCTGCACCACGCCGGGCGGCTGCAGCCGTGGTGCGGCCACGGCGGGCCGCGGCGGTGGCGGAGGGAGCAAACGGGCCATGGCGGGCGGCGAATCTTGCGAACGCGGTTACCGCGTAAGCTTACCGCCCGGAATGCGCTTTGTCGCGTCTGCGAGTATCAAGGTTAAGCGCGCGCTTGTGTAGTATTTGCGTGCCGCTCCCAGGGTGCTGTCCTTGCCCGGAAAGTTCGTTCCACCGCCGCCGACGCGCTATCCCGCCGCCGCAAGCGGACAGCCCAAGCTGCTGCCGCATCGCATCGCGCCGCCCCCGGTGAAATTTCCCGTCTCGGCGCAAACCCAGGCAAAGCCCGCATACTTCGCGCCGCCGGCACGCCGCCCGCCGCCGTCCGGCGCGCCGCCGACAGTCGCGCTGCGCCATGCGCCCAAATTTCCTTCCGCCGCGCTGCGGCGCGGCACGGTGCAGAGGATGGAGGAGGTGAAGGAAAAAAGCGTCGTCATCGAGCGTCCCAAGTTTCAGGTGCCAAAGCTTTTCGACACCTATGTCGAGAAGGTGGACATCAACAACAAGAAACTGCTCAAGCGCATGCTGTTGGCGAACGACGCGATCTCCTACACGCGCACAAAGCTGTTTGTCGGTGCGGGCAACCTGGACGACCAGATCAAGAGCTCGTCGGGATGGAGCGCAATGCTGGCCGACCGCGTCGGCCAAAGGGCGGGGTCGCTCTATCAGAAGATCAAGACGAGGATTTTGACCGAAGACGTGATCGGCGAGGTCAAAAAGTTTCAAAACGCAGAAGGCTCCGATCTCTACGATCGGATCAACGGGTCGGCGACGCGCGCGATCGCCGCGAAGAAATTGGGTGCCGGTGTCTGCGACGACTTCGCCGCGGTCGCCTTCTTCTATCTCAGGAAGAAGCCGGTAAGCGGCACGGAAATCTATCGCGCATCGATAACCCAAAACACCGGCAATCATGCCGTCGTGATACTGGCCGACCCCGGGCTTTCGGCGGAGGATCTGAGCAACTCGGACAGCGCGATCGTGGTCGACGCCTGGCCGACGAACGCCTTCGCCGTGTGCATGGCCCATTGGAAATACAAGAACTGCGCGCTCACGATCAAATTCAAGGGAAGCGACCTGAAAACAGAAAACTACCTGCGCATCGTGCGCGATACGTTCAGGAAGCCTTACACGTTTAACAACGAAAAATACTATCGCAGCATAGACGACCTCGAAGGCAGTAAGGACCTGTACAAGTCGTTTTGGAAGGAAGACAAAGAACTGGTCGATCTGTATTCGAAGACGGCGCCTGAGAAACTTAAGGTGTATACCTTTTCCAGCCGTCCCACATGGTATGACAAAAATGCGCTGGACGACGAGACCGAGAACAAGCTGGTGAAGCTCTGATGCCCGCCGCCATGGAACGCCGACCGTGAGCCGGGCGCGCACACCGCCGCCGCCGACTCGGTACTCAGGGGCCAAGCAGGCGCAGCCGAAGGCAGGGGCGCCGGTGGCGATGCCGCCGCCGACGGCCTTTCCGGCGCCGGCCGCGGTCCAGGTGAAATCGGCGGCTGGCAGGATTGCGCCGCCGCCCGTGAAGTTTGCCGCGCCCATCGGCCTACAGGCGAAGGCCGCCCCGCCGGCCGTTCGCCTTCCTCAGATCGCCAAGGTGCCGCTCGCGTTGAGGCCGGGCGGCGCGATTCAGAAGTCGGAGTCCGACAGCATCGGCAGCCGCGTCCGCCGAAGAAGCGTCGGAAGCAGCTTCAAATCTCCACGCCTCCGCGAACAATACGAGGCGACCGCCTATGAGGAGCAGCCGGTCTACAAGGAGCCCAAGGTGCGCGGGCGCTGGGACTACAAGACCCGGCCGGCCTGGTACGAAACGACCTGGGATGCCTTGTCGGACGACGCCAGCCAGGACCCGGCGCCTTATACCTGCGTCGACTGCAGCGTCTCTCCGATCTATCGCAAAAAGGATGCGCCGCAGCAGGACAGGAAGACCGACGCGACGATCGATCATAAGAGGCAATGGATGAAATACGTTTCCGAAAACGGCGCGCCCGACGGCGACGGCCACGTGACCTCCATAGGTGCAAAAGACGCCTACAACGACGTCAGCAATCTCCAGATCATGTGCCGCAGCTGCAACGCGCGGAAGAACGGCGAGCACAACGTCTTCGACTGACGGCGCGGCCATTCGCTTTCACGGCCGATCCAGGCAGGCTCATTTGCCCATGCCGAACCGCCACCACGGTTTCTTTTTAGCTTCGCCGCCCGGCGCCTGGGCGTCGTCGGCCGGTTCGCCGCCCTTGTGGAAGATGCGCTTTTTCTCCCGGCCGCGCTTGTCGTATTCGATCACCCAGCCTTCCAGCACGCCGGCCCGGAACGGGCTGACCTTCGTCGCCGTGCCGTCCTCGCCATAGTCGATGGTGTCGCCGTCGAGCAGGCCGGCGCGGTAATGCATCACCCGCATCGCCGTGCCGCTCGGCCGGTAGAGCATGCTTTCGCCTTCGAGCTTGCCGTCCTCATAGTCGGCGACGGCGACGATGTGGCCTGCCGGATCGTAGCTGCGCATCGGCCCGTTCAGCTTGCCGGCGCGATAGATCATGTCGGCCGCGAGGCGCCCCTCGGCATAGAGCTCGGCCAGCCCGTCCAGCACCCCGGCGCGCCAAGTCTGGCGCAGCAACACCGCGCCCTTGGGATCGTACTCCGTGCACGGACCATCCAGCTTGCCGGCAAGGAAATGCATGTCGAGATGCGGCGCGCCGCCGGGATGGAACAGCAGCAGCGGGCCATCGAGGATGCCGGCCTTGAACTGCGCCTGTTCGGCCAGCGCGCCGTCCTCGCCCTTGCGCTCGATCCGGCCGTCGAGCGGTTCGGTGGCGGCGGTCTCGCCGGGCTTTGCCGCGGGGGTGCTCATGGCGGCGTCAATTGATCTTCACCATGCCGCCCTTGACGGTGAGCATGCCGCCGCCGTCGAGCGTGCCGGTGGCCGAGGCCTTGGCGTCGAGCGTGGTGCCGGCCTTGAGCGCAAGGCCGGTGCCGGACGAGGCGTTCAGATCGGTGCCCGCCTTCAGCGTCAAGCCGGTGCCCGCTTGCAGCGTCGCGGCGGCGTCCGATTTGATCGTCGCGGCGCCCGCCGATTGGAGCGTCAGCGTGCCGTCGATCTTGATCGTGAGGTTGCCGGTGATGTTCCAGGTGTAGTCGGCCTTGTTGGTGTGGGTCTCGGCGCCGGTCACGGTCACGCCACGCGTGCCCTTGACCTCATGGGTCTCGTTGCCGGTCGCCACCGACACGCTGCGATTGCCTTTGGCGACGGACAGCGTCTCATTGCCTTCGCTGATCGTGACGCTGCGATTGCCCTTGGCCACGGTCAGGGTGTCGTCCGCCTTGTTGATCGTCACCGTCCGCGCGTTCTCGATCACCGTGTTCGCGTCTTTGGCGGCGTGGGTGTAAATCTCCTCGCTGTCCGCCTTGTCCTCGAAGCGCAGCTCGTTGAACCCCTTGCCGCCTTTGGACGAATTGGTCTTCAGCACCGTCTTGGTCTGCTCGCCGGGCAGCGCATAGGGCAGGGGGAAGTCGCCGTTATAGACGCAGCCGGTGACCAGCGGCCGGTCGGGATCGCCTTCGAGAAAGCTGACCACGACTTCCTGGCCGAGGCGCGGCAAAGTCCAGGCGCCCCAGCCCTTGCCGGCCCAGCTCTGCGACACGCGGATCCAGCACGAGCTGTTCTCGTCCTTCTTGCCCAGCTGGTCCCAATGGAACTGGACTTTGATGCGGCCGTATTTGTCGGTCCAGATTTCCTCGCCGGATTTTCCGGTGACCATCGCGGTCTGGGTGCCGGCGATGCGCGGGCGCGGCGTCTTGCGCGGCGGCCGCCAGGTGACGTCGGCCGGAAACGCGGTGAAGCTGTTCTCGTATTCGTTGCGCGCGGCGCTATGGCGGACCGACCGTATCGCCCAAGAAGTGTTGAGCGCCGACATCTTGTGCCCGTCGAGCGTAATCTTGGTGCCGGGCCGCAGATGGCGGATCGGCGAGCCGCCGCTCAGGAGCCTGGCATCGGCGGCGAATTCCTCGAGCCGGAGCTTGGAGACGCCGTCGCCGTCCGCCTTTTGCTGAAAGAGGCCGGGATAATCGTAGACCTGCAGCGTGCCGCTCTTGCCGGTGCCTTTCACGGTGAGGTCGGTGGCCGGCGTCTCGAAATTGAAATCGTCGGCCTGGTATTTGCCGGTCGTCACCGTGCTGGTCACCCCGACATCCCACACCACGGCTGCGCCGAGCCAGCGCTTGTCCGGCGCCAGATCGAGGAATGTGACTTTGGCGGCGTTCTCGCATGGGACAAGCGCGCCGGGATCGTCGGCCAGGATCAGCGTGTGCGCCGTCGCGCTGTGCTCGAAGGCGTACCAGATGCCGGCCTGCTCCATCAGGCGGCTGACGAAGTCGAACGCGGTCTCCTGGTATTGCACACAATATTCCAGAGCGGTGTAGGTGCCGCTCAGCTTTTTCTTGTAGTCGGTGAACTGCAGATCGTCGAACACCGCCGCGATGATGTCGGGGATCGACTTCTGTTGGAAGATGCGGCTGTCGGTGGTGAGGTTCAGCATCCACAGCCAGGGGCGCAGCTCCACGTTCCAGGCCGAGCCGGTGACGCTGACGCGGGTGGCGAGGCCGTTGAACAGCCGCGTCTTGCCGTCGCCATCGGTCAAGGTGACGGTTACGTTGCCGCCCAGGAGCTTGGCGGCATCGAGGTCGGAATGTTCGCTGGCCATGTCGAGCGTGAACAGGAACGGCTCCGAAACCCATTCCTCGCCGCTGAAGCCGCGCAGCAGGAGCTTGTCGGCGCCCAGCGGCGTCGTCACCTTGAGCGAGGCCTTGGCGTCGGTGTAGCCGGCGACGCTCATAGCGCGGTCTCCGCGATCTCGCCCAGACGAAGCGGCACGGCGGACTCGAAAGGCTGATCCCCCGGCTCGGCGCCGGTCATCAGCCACGATTTCCATCCGAGTCGCAGGCCCGGCGCGCCCAGACCGAGCCCCTGACGCGCGGCGGCGACGTTGGTGCGCAGCCTCAGGCACAGCTCGACGCTGAAATCGCCGCCGAGCATGAAGGCGAGCAGGCGGCGCAGATTGGCGTGCGCCTCGCCGTCGGGCAGGAGGGTGTCGAACCCGGCCAGCGTCAGCGGCCCGAGCGTGAGGCGGATGCCTGCCGACTGGCTCCAGACGCGGTTGCCGGTTATGGCCTCGCGGCCCAGCCGGTTGTTGGCGCCCGAGCGGCCCAGGCGCAATCGCCGGTCGGGCGGAATGTCGAGCCAGGCGCCGCGGAAGGGTTCGCCGCGCACCGGAACGCCCAGATAATGGCTGGCGGCGCGCTCGACCGCATGCAGGCTCACCGGCTTCTCGTTGAGCAGCCCGGCCAGATACAGAAGACCGCGATCGAGCTTTCTGCCGGTGCCGGCGACGGTGCGCCGCAAGCCCGGCGTTCCCAGGCCCAGCAGCGCCTGCAGCACGCCGGCCTGCTGCGTTTCGTCCGGTGCGCCGTGCTGGAGCGCCAGCCGGTGCGAACGGCGGGTGCGCACCAGCAGCGAGATGAGCCGATGATTGAAGATGTCGAGGAAGCTGCCGGCGGCATCGGCTTCGCGGTCGCGGCCCCGGCGCCGCAGGCGTATGAGTTCGTCGATCGGCGCCGGCAGCGGGCCGAAAGCGCCGCCGAGGCCGAGGAAGTTCACGACCAGGCGGGGCCGCGTGCGGGCGCTGCCGGGATGATAGGCGGCGATGTCGCCGGCCGGATACGAGCTCGAAGGATTGCTCTGGAAGCGGACGGCCTCCTCCCGGCTGTCGCTGCCGGTCCCGACCGGCACGGCCGGATGCGGCGCGCGCCCTTCGATGCGCCGCACCGCCTGGAAGAAGTCGAAGCGCTCCGGCTCGCGCGCCAACGGATCGGTGTCGGGCGGGGTCATAGCGCGATCGACAATCCGGCCTGCGCCGGCAGGCGCCGCAGCGGCGCGTCGTTCGCCATCGCTTCGAAGCTCTGGCTGGCGCCGCCGCGCCGGCTGCTGCGCAGGACGAGCTGGGTGAAGGAATTGACGGTGGCGTAAAGCCCGAAGAAGTGGCTGAGGACCTTGCCGAGCAGGAAAACGCTGCCATTGGCGGCGGCGAAATTGCTTTCGTCGATCTCCAAATTGATCTCGGTGCCGCGGCAGAAGCCGCGCCAGGCGTCCTCGCCGACCTGGCCGACGATGCGGCGGGTCGAAACCGCCGTCAGCGCCGCGATCTGGTCGTCGACCGACGGATCTTGGGTGCGCGCATAGAGCCTCAATATCTCGCGCAAGGCCGCGATGCCGTTCTCGCCGCCTGCCAGCGAGCGGTGGTTCAGGCTCAAATGCGACACCAGCCGCCACAGCGTCTGGCCGCCGAGCGGCGGATCGAGCTGCGGCGTCGGCCGGTTCAGGCAGCGGATGCCGTCCGGCAGGACGGGAATGTCGAGCTCGATCTGCAGCCGCGCGCCGCTGTCGATCTGTCCGGCGACGCCGCGATTGGTGCACAGCGTGTGCGCGAACAGCACCGGCGTCGCCGGCACGACGTCGGTGAATTCCTCTTCGTCGTGGAACGACAGCAGGATTTCCGTGCCGCCCAGATCCGGACGGCTGATCGGCCGCCGCCGCGCCAGCCAGCGCGCGCGCTGGCCATGCGTCGCGGCGGCATGGGTGAAGGCGAAGAACGGTTCGATCACGCCCTTGTCGCCGCTGGCGTTCGAGGTCGACGATACTTTGAGGATGGTGTGGATTTCCGTCGCCCGTTCCCACCGGCTGTCGGGGATCACGCGATACTCGTATTGCGTCGGCTCGATCCGCACCGGCTCGGTGGTGCGGTGGAACAGGTTGACGATAGGCGTGCAGCCGAGCCGGAACAGGCCGGGGTTGATCGCCACGCTCTCGCGCTGATCGAGGAGGAACAGGAATTCCACGGCATTTCCGGCATCGAGCGGCGGCAGGCCGGCGATGTCGAAGAACAGGAACTTCTCCGGAAAGGTGAAATATTCCTGCAGCAGGCGGTAGCCCTGATGCGCTTCGGGCGGATGCGGCAGCGCCGCCTCGTCGAGGCCGAAACCCACTTCGCGTAGCTGCAGCGCGGGCGCCGGCACGAAGGCGGCGCCGCCGCCGCGGCGGATAAGCATGCCCTTGGTGTGGTTGAACAGCACGTCGTAGAGCCGCAACACCGTGCGCCGCGCCGTCAAAAGGTAGCGGTCGTCCGCGTGCAGGTGGAAGCGCAGGCTTTTGGGCTTGGCGGCGAACGCGGCGAAGCCGCCGGCACCGCTGCAGGTCAGCTTGAGCCGCAGCACCGCTTCGCAGTCGTCCGGCGCCAGGCCGTGCAGGACCGGGTCCTCGAATGCCGCTTCGGCGACGGCCAGAGGCCAGATGTCCACCGGATAGACGGTCTGGAAGCGGCAGGTCACCGGATCCTCGTCCGGCGCGGCGCCTTCCGCCATGGCGAACAGCGTCGTGCCGCGCGGCACGACCTCGCCGATGGCGGGCCGCGGATGGGCGGGATCGGCGGTGAACTGCGTGATCGCCATCGATGGAACCGGCGCCACGAGATGCGGATAGAGCAGGTTCAGCAGCGCCTCGGGTACTTCCGGCCAGCCGGCATCGAGGTTCTGCTGCAGCCGCGCGGTCAGGAACGCGAAGGATTCGATCATCCGATCGACATGCGGATCGGCGGAGGCTTCGCCGCCGGAGCGCAGATTGCGCGCCGCCTTGGGATAGCGCTGCGCGAAGGCGTCGCCCTCGCGCATCAGGTAGTCCAGCTCCGCCATGTAATAGCGCAGCAGCTCGTCGTTCGCGCTAGCCGCCATCGCCGCGCTCCGGGCCCAGTCCGATGCGGAACGAGACGTGCTCGACCTGGGTGCCGAGTCGGACCGTGCCTTCGACCAGCGCCAGCAGCTGGCGCTCGCGCGCCGGGTGCGGCACGACCTTGACGACGGGACCGCTCAGCCGCGGCTCGTATGCCGCCGCCGCGCGCGCCAGCTGCGCCGCGAGCGCCGTGCGCGCCTCGGGGTCGGTGGGCGAATACTGCGACAGATCGGGAATGCCGTAGTCGATCGTCGTGCGGGTCCGCGTATCGAGGACGTCGGCGGGCACCGGCGCCCGCGTGTTGAACAGCGCGTCCAATTCGCGTCCGATCGACACCATGAGTTCGGCCTTGCCGTAAAGGGCACCGTCTTCGAGCGGCGCGTCGCCGGCGGCGCCGATCCCGGTCAGCCGTTCGAACAGAAGCGGCCGGCTCGCATCGACTTTGCGCGGACCCCAGAGCGCCGGCGATTTTACGCCGGGTGCGCCCCGGCTCCGGCTCGCAGCCATGGCATCACGATACATCCTGCTTGATCAGGTCGTGCTTGACCGGCTGGTTGCCGCCGGCCGTGCCGTCCGCGGTCTTCTGGACGACGTAGGTGTACTGCACCGTGCCGTAGCTCATCGTGACGGTCTCGGTCGGCAAATCGCCGGCGCCGCCGGAGATCGAATAGTTCGAGATGATGACGTGCTCGAACAGGATCTTCAGATAGTTCACCGGCTTGTTGTCGCCGTCGGCGCGATAGGCGGTGAAGGTGGCCTTGGCGATCTGCTTGCCCGACCAGTTCATCTTCAGAAGATCGTCGGTCGCCGAGTCGATGTATTTGGTGAACGAAAAATCCGAATGGTTGGCCTGCTCGACCGAGCCGGCGCCGGCCGACGACCGCGTCGGCGAGGTGGGCTGGTTGAAGGAATGGCTCCAGGACAGCACCTGGATTTCGCCGGCGTGACTGGAGTCGCTCGATTCTCCCTTGATGTCGGGAGTCTCGAACTTCATGAACATATTGCCTGCCATAAGATCCTCTCGGAAATTCGCTTGGTGTCGGTCCTAGCCGTTGCTGCGTCGCGTTCCTGCGTCAGGCGGCCGGCGGCGGCAGCTCGGCCACCAGTCGCAGCGATGCCGTCAGCTCTTCAAGCTGGAAATGCGGCCGCAGGAAGACGACCGCGTTGTAGCACCCGGGCCGTCCGGGAATGTCGGCAACGTCGATCCGCGCTTCGCGCAGCGGGAATTGTGCCTTCACCGCCTGGCCGGCATCGTCCTTGTCCAGGATGTACATCGCCAGCCACTGATTGAGGTAGGTCTGGACGTTCTCCTTGGTCATGAAGCTGCCGACCTTGTCGCGCATCATCACCTTGATGTAGTGCGCGAAGCGCGAGGTGTTCAGGATATAGGGCAGCATCGCCGAGAGCTGCGCGTTCGCGGTCGCCGTCGGCAGGTTGTACTTCTTCGCCTTGTTCGCGGTCTGGCCGCCGAAGAACGCCGCGTCGCTGGTGTTCTTGCAATGGACGAGCGAGATGAAGCCCAGGTCGGTCAGTTCCTTCTCGCGCCGGTCGGTGATCGCGACTTCGGTCGGGCACTTGATGGCGCGGTCGCCTTCGTCGGTGGTGAAGGTGTGGATCGGCAGGCCCTCGACCTTGCCGCCGCCTTCGACGCCGCGGATCGCCGCCGTCCAGCCATAGAGCGAGTAGGCATGGGTGATGCGCTGCGCCAGGGCGTAGGCGGCGTTGCCCCACAGATATTTGGAATGGTCGCGCCCGGCGGTACCGTCGAACGCGGTGTCTTCCTCGTAGACGAAGCCTTCCACCGGATCGGTGCTGGCGCCGTAAGGCAGCCGGATCAGGACATGGGGCAGGGCGAGCGCGCTGTAGCGGCTGTCCTCGCTCTCGCGGAACGCGCGCCAGCGGATGTAGTCGGCGCTCTCGAAGATCTTGGCGAGGTCGCGCGGCGCCGCCAGTTCGGTGAAGCGCTCCATGTCGAACAGGGTCGGATCGGCCGCCGCGATCAGCGGCGCATGCGCCGCCGCCGCCACCGTCGACAGGCCTTCCAGCGCCGACATGTCGGGCGCGGTCGGCCCGAAATAGAAGTCGCCGATCAGGCAGCTGAAGGGGGCGCCGCCATAGGTGCCGTATTCGTCCTCATAGACCTTCTTGAACAGCGCGGTCTGGTCGAACTCGACCGCCTTTTCGAAATCCTTGCGCAGCTCGTTCTTGGTGGCGTTGAACAGCCGCAGCTTGAGCGAGGTTCCGGTCTCGGTGTTGAAGACGAGGTAGTGCAGGCCGCGCCACGACGCTTCGAGCTTCTGGAAATCGGGATTGTGCAGGACTTCGTCGAGCTGGGCGCTGATCTGCTCGTCGAGCTCGGCGATCCGCTCGTTGATGAGCCGGTGCGCCAAATTCTCCCGGCTGAAGCTCTCGATCTCGTGCTTGGCGACCTTCTCGTTCACGCCCGTGACGAATTTGGTCACGACGGTGTCGTTGAGGACGTCGGTCACGAACAGGCCGAACAGCTCCTTGGCGCGGTCGACCTGCTGGGCGCGGTCCGCCGCCTGGCTCGCCGCGTCGCCTTGGGTCGAGGTGCGGGTGAGCTTGTTTTCGTCGAGCTTCTTCTGGAGGACGGCCCATTCGGGCGTCGACTCGACGGCATTGGGTTGGACGGGATCTGACATGTTGCTCTCTCGAAATTGGGAAGGTGCCGGCGAAGCCGGATCCGGATGAAGGCGTCAGGCGGCGGGCTTGGGCGGCTCGGGCGTAGGTGGAGCGGCGATGGCAGCGGGAGCGGCGGGCGCAGGCAACGCCTTCTGAACCGCCGGACTGACCGCGACCGCGCCGTCGATCAGCGCCGCCCAATTGTCGTTGCCGTCGGACTTGGTCAGCAGGTCGCGCAGCTTGTTGCGCTTGTCGAGCAGGGCTTTCAGGTCGGCGATGTTGTCGACCAGCTGTTCCGGGCGGAAATCGTCGATGTGCTTGAAGGAAAGGTCGTAGCTGGTCTCGGCCCCGGCGGTCGCCGACAGGTGATTCTTGACCTTGACCGCCAGCTTCGGCCCGATCGCCTTGAGAACGTCGTTGAAGTTGTCGCGGTCGATCTCGACGAATTTGCGCTCTTTCAGCGGCGTCGGATTTTCGGGGGCCATGCCGTTGAGATCGGCCAGGATTCCGACGACGAAGGGAAGTTCCTTCTTCTCGATCGCGTTCCCTATTTCGACGTCATAGGTGATTTTCACGCGCGGCGGCCGGACACGAGTCAATGCGCGCTGAATGCTTTCACTGCCTGGCATATTTAGCCCACCCCTTTATTTTGATACCCACGTTGCGTTCGGATTAGTCTTATTATCCCCGATACTTACCCGTTTAACGGCTTGTTAACCATACTACCTTTCCAGAATTCCTCAATTAATACAATTCCACAACAGTGAGATGCCGCCGCCCCTCGCGCCCGGCGCCGTCAGTGCGGGTCTGCCGCCTCCACGATCCCCAGCCAGATGCCTAAGCTGCTGCCATCACGAGCCAATTCGGTCATGATCTCGTGAAACGGCATCTCGCCCCACAAGATCGCCCGGCGCACAAGATATGGGACCGGACTGTGCGGCTCGGTCCGGGACAGGAATTCGGCGACCTCCGTCAGGCAGCGATAGGCCTCTTCGCGGCTGGTAATCGGTCCCGTCATGTGCATCTCCGCGGCCGGCGCGGGAGCCGGCCTTTCTTTGTTATCTTTTTGCAATTCGGCGGCGGCCGGTTGCGGTTGTGGCGGCGCCGGGACCGCGGGCAGCAGAGCTTCCGCCCAGTCCCTCATCTCCTGGATGCTGTTCGCCAGTCCGGTCAGGCTGGGCGCCGTGCGCCCGGCGAGGCGATCGAGTTCGGCCTGAAGTTCGGCCAGCGCGGCGCCGGCTTTGGCCAGCGAGTCATGCGTCGTCCGCAGCAGGGCCTGCGATGTGGCTGCCGCGCTGGCATTGAACGCGTCCAGCGTGATGCGCCCGCTGCGCTCGGCGCGGGCCGCGGTGGCGGCGTCGTTTTGCCGGATGCTCTCGTGGCGCTGCGCATTGATGTAATCGGTCCAGGTCAGCGAAACCTCGCCGCTGCTGCCCGAACGGGTGAGCGGCAATTGATGCAGCAAGATCGGCAGCTTCTCGTTCAGCCAATCGAACGGCGCGTTGCGGACATCGGGATCGCCCGCTTCGATCTGCGGAAACAGATCGGGCCAGAATTCGCGGCAAAGCCCGCGGAGCAGGGTGAAGGCGGGGGCAAGCGCCGCGAGCCCCTGGCCCTGGACCGTTGCTTCCACCATCCAAACCGCGACCTGGAGGTCTTTGGAGCGCGTCATCAATATCTCGGCGCCAAGCCGTGTCACCGATCTCCAATCGGCGCGCTTGACGTCGCGCTTCCACACGCCTTGCGGCAGCGCCGGGTCTTCGGACTGGCGCGCGGCGACGAGCTGGCGATAGACCGGCTCGTTCCGGACCCAGGCGCCGGCGCGCGATGGCCCCGCGATCGGACGCAGGAGGCCTTCCAGATCGGGCGCGGTGTCGGCGGGCGGTGCGGGTTCGATGCTCATGGCAATCCGTTACGGCGCCGGCGCCGCGGTGGGGAATTTGGTCAGGGTCACGGCGGTGCGCTTGTCCGGCAGGCCCGGCGCATGCTCGATGGCCTGCAGGCGCAGCCGCACATATAATGTCGCCTCGCTGAGCGCCGGTTCGCCGCCCTGCGCCGCTTGCGGGTTTTTGGCCAGCGGCACGTTCAGCACCAGCGTTTCGGGCCGCCGCGCCGCAGCCGGCAGGGTGCCCTGGCGGGCGGAACCAAGATCGAGCAGCAGGGCGAACAAGCTCCAGGGATTGTCGTAGCTCCAGCTCGCGCTCACGTCGCGGACCTGGGGCTGGCCGCTGCCCTTGGCCGCCGGTATGGACGGCGCGTTCTCCGCCCAGCGCAGCACCAGCTTGAGCGGCTGGCCGAAACTCCAGGTGAGGCTCGGCTTGTCCTGCAGCGACGACACCCGCGCCCCGGTGCCTTCGAACGACAATTCGATCACCTGGTTGCCGGCGACTTCGAGGTTGCGGTTGGCGCGGAAGTCGATGTCGGCGCCCCAGGCGGGCGGCTGATCCTGGGTCGCATCGGCGAAGAACGGCGCCATCACCGGGCGCAGCGCCAGGAGCTGGTCGATGAAGCCGGCTTGCGGACTCGACGCGCCGAACACCGCCTTCCAGTCGGCCGCGGGACCGGCCTGGTCCAGCGTCTTATAAAGACGGCGCACGTCGTCGGGGTCGGCCCAGCTCGTCAACTTGCCGCCGGCATAGTCGCCGCTGAACGGAAAGCGCCCTGCGATCGACGCGTTGAACAGGCTGGCGGCCTGGCCGTAGACCAGCCGCAGCTGTGTCTGCTGCAGGACCTTGCAGCGCTTGAGGATGCCGCCCTTCAGCTGATCGAGGCGCCAGCCGAAATAGTCGGTTTCCGAAGCCGGCACCGCCGCCGCGTCGCGGCAATTGGAAAGATCGATCTGATCCATCCCGCTCAGGATGAAGGTCTCGAGCACCGAGAGCGTGCTGCCCGGCGATTTCTTGGCATAGCCGTCGAGCGCTTCGAGGATGCCGGGCCAGATGGTCGCCGCCGCGTTCTCGCGGTTGTTGGTCGCGACGCTGCCGCCGAGCTTGCGCACGCCGTCGAGATAGGACACCAGCGGCTGCGCTTCGTCGCTGGCGATGGCGCTCAGATTGTTGCGCTGGGTGCCGACCCAGGCGGCCAGTTCGCCCGCATTCGCCACGCCGAAGCTCTGCGCCGCGAATTTCGGCGCCCCGTTCCACCAGCTGAAATCCGGATCGACGGGGCCGTAGAGCGAGGTCCCGGACAGTTCGTCGGACACTTCGAGCAGCAGGCGCTTGGCCTGCACGGTGCCTTGCTGCAGGATCCAGTTGCCGCCGTCGGTGTGTTCGAGCTGGTTGAGGCCCGAGGCCAGCGTCAGGAAGATCGGCGACACCGCCGCGAAATTGCGGATTTCGGCGCGCCGCGCCGTCGTCGCGATCTGGTCGGCCTGGACGTGCCGCGCGCTCGCGATGCGCCGGCGCACGAAGATCTCCAGCCGGTCCTGCGCCGCGGCCTTGACGACGCGGGCGATCTCGGGCGGCGCCGCGCTCAAGGGGCCCTGCACGAGCGCCGAGTAGCGTTCGAGCGCCTGCTGCGCCGAATTCACCAGTGGGATGTTCCAGGTGATCCGCTCGTTGCCGAAGCTGTCATTGCGCGGCAGGTCGGTGTCGTCCGCGTTCATAAAGTCCTCGGCGAACAGCCGGTCGAGGCCGTCGGACAGCGCCTTGTAGCCCGGCGACAGGCCCAGCTTGCCGTCGTGGTTCTCGAGAATGGGGTCGCCGCCGAGGCCGGGAAGCTCGGCAAGCTGGACCTGCGCCGCGCGGCGGCAGGCCAGGCCCTTGCTCTCGAGTTCGTCGGCAAGCTCGGCCGGCGCGATGCTGAGCTTGTCGGCGCGAAGCCGCGCCAGCGGTTTTTCGAATTGCGGGCCCAGGCCATTGCCGGTCCACGAGCCGCCGGCGCCGTCCGCCGCGGCATCGATCGCCCGCAGATTGTCGTGCAGCTTGCGCAGCAGCTCGACGATGGGCGCGCCGCTCGCATCCGATCCGTCGATCTTGTCGGTCAATTGGCGGACCGTCTGCAGCGCGTCGGCCGCCAATCCCGCGTCGTACTGATGCGCCACCGCCGCGACGAAGCCGTTGAGCAGGGCGGCATGGAGATTTTGCCGTATCGCCGGAATGTTTGCGTCATTGGCGCGGGCCTCGCCCAGCGCGTCGCTGTAGAGCTCGCTGTCTTCCGCGAAGTCGTCCGGCAGGCGGACGCCGAGCGTGTAGGACACCAGATCCTTCAGATCGACGACCCGCCGGCTGGTGTCGAGGTCGTTGTAGCGCTGGATGTTGCGGCTCAAGGTTTCGGCGGCGGCGACCGCATCGCGAAAATCGTCCGCGGTGACTTGGCGTGCCGCCGATCCGGCAGGGTCGGGAATGCCGCAGGTCGCCGGATCGCGCGGCGGGACGCCGGCGAAAACCTGCTGGCTCTTTCGTTCCAGTCCGGCTCTGATCGGGTCGAACACGAACATCCGATAGCCGACCGCCAGCGCGTCGGACACCCGCTGATCCGAATTTTCCAGATGGCTCAAGGGCGAGAACCAGCTCTCGGTGGAGCGCGGCAGCTTGTTGAACTTGTCCATCAGATAGCCGACCGCGGCGGCTTGCGCGTCCGGACTCAAGGCAACCCGTTGCCGCACCGGCTGGATCCCGGCCGTCGGCGTGGTCCGGGTGCCGCCGGTGGCTTCGTCGAGGAAGCTCAGCGCCGGCTCGATCGCCAGGGCGCGATGTTCCGATACGTTGTCGACGAGGATGAGGCCGGCAATGCTGAACAGCACGGTGGCCACCAGGCTGGCCTGCGCGATGCGCACCCGCCGGTTGCGCGCCGTGATGAAGCCCTTGGCCGGCCGCGCCATCTGGAATTCGCGGAAGATTTTGCGGTGAAAAAGGCCGCGCGCGAAAACCTCGCCGCCGGTCTCGCGGGCCGCGCCGCTGGCGCCGGTCAGGAAGAAGCCGCGGAACAGGAACGGCTCGTGATAGACGCTGGCCCGCAGCAGGCTGCTCAGGAACAGGCGCAGCGGTTCGCCGAGACTGCGGATGTCCGACGGCAGGAGGAACAGCTCGCTGACCGCGGACTGCCGCCGCACCCGCAGATTGGACGGGATTTCGCTGCCGCCGAACAGCTGCAGCTGGAAACTGCTCAGCCCGGCGACGAGCTGCTCGACCGCGCGGCCGATCTTCTGCGGATCGAAATCGTCGATGTCGACGTCGGGCGTCGCCCAGCCGAGCATCTCCTCGCGGATGTCGAACGGCGCGACCTGCGCCAGGCTGGTGAAGCCGCGCAGCTTCTCGGCACCGGTCAGCACCAGGTAGATCGGCACCCGCATGCCGGTGTTGCGCTGGAACTGCCAGATCGACTCGTAGAACTGCGTGCCGCGGTCGGCGAGGCGGTCGGCGGGCAGTGCGTTGGGGCCGATCAGCCAGTCGACCGGAATGGCGATGACGATCCCGTCCGCCGGGCGGATCGGGCGGGCGCCGCGCAGGAACCACAGCAGCTTCTCCCAGCGCTCGCGCCAATCGGGCGCCGCCAGCAGGATCGGATCGACTTCGACGATTGCGCCTTCCTTGGCGAAGGCGATGCGATAGCCCTGGGCGGTGACGTTGTTCTGCGCCGGCGCGGTCGGATCGGCGGGCTCCAGCACGTCGGTCAGCCGCTGCGGGTTGGCCTCGCTGGCGCCCAGCAGCACGAACCAGGGAATGGAATAAGGATGATCGTGCACCAGGTCGAGCCCGACCAGCCGGTGCGTCGCCTTCTCCATGTCGAGGATGGTCTGGCGGCGTTCGCGCGGCGTCTGCGGTGCGGCCATCGGCGCCGGCGCGGCGGCGGCCGGCGGCGCG
>CAYXMO010000020.1:0-21806 GCA_964465935.1 uncultured Rhizobium sp. | reverse complement strand
CGCTTCCGCCGGACCCTCGATTGAGGCTTTGCCCCAGCTTTGCTAGAGCTAACCGCCCGTTACGAATTCGCGGGCAATCGCACCCCGGGTCACACGGGGCGTTTCCTTCGGAATTTGAGTGGGGTCCGAACGCTTCGCATGACCGGCTTGTCCTTCCTTTTGCAATGCGCGCTGGCGAGCGTCCTGGTCGTCATTGCCGCCTTGTCCATCCAGCTCCTGGTCCTGGGCTATTTCCGCCTCTACCGCACCGCGCCGCGCCTGCGCATGCCGCTTCTGCCGGACGCAGCGCTGCCGCGCGTCCTGGTCCAGCTTCCGGTGTGCGACGAAGGCCCCTTGGCGGTGCGCGTCGCCGCCGCCGCGGCGCGGCTCGACTGGCCGGCCGGCAAGCTCGAGATCCAGGTGCTCGACGACGGCCGCACCGGCGATCCGCTTGAGGTGGTGCGCAACATCACGGCGGTGGTGCCGGACGGCGTGAACCTGAACGTCCTGCGCCGCAACGACCGCACCGGCTTCAAGGCCGGCAATCTCGCCTTCGGCCTCAGCCATAGCGACGCGCCCTATGTCGCGATTTTCGACGCCGATTTCGTGCCGCCGACCGATTTCCTGCGCCGCACCGTGCCTGCGCTCGTCGCCGACCAGGGCCTCGCATACGTGCAGGCGCGCTGGGGTCACGCCAACCGCACCAAGAACTGGCTGACGCGTGCCCAAGGCATGCTGCTCGACGCCCACTTCGCGGTTGAGCAGGAAGGCCGATTCCGTGCGGGTTTGCCGATGTCGTTCAATGGTACGGCCGGGGTGTGGAGCCGCGCCGCGATCGACAATGGCGGCGGCTGGACCGGCGATACGCTGACCGAAGACCTCGATCTCTCCATGCGCTGCGCGATGAAGGGCTGGCGCACCGCGATGCTCTCCGACATCGAAGTCCCCGGCGAACTGCCCGAGACCGCGGCCGCCTGGCGGGCGCAGCAGGCGCGCTGGACCAAGGGCCACGCCCAGACCGCGCGCAAGCTCCTGCCCCTGATCTGGGCCAGCGGCATGCCGGCGTGGAAGAAATTCGCGATGACGCTGCAGATGTGCCAGTTCGCGTTCTACACCCTGGCCTTCACCAGTGCCGCGATCAGCCTGACGCTCATGTATATGGGCGTGGTCTATCTGATGAGCGTCTCGATGCTCGGCCTGTCGGTCTCGGGGCTGGGCCTCGTCGCCTCGGCTGGGTACTTGTACTTAGGCCAGAAGATGCTGGGGCGCGAGCGGTTGCCCTGCATCGCCCGCTCCATCGCCCTGGCCATGGTGTTCCCGTCCGGCCTGATTCTCGCCAACACGCGGGCGACCTATGAGGCCTTCTTCAGTTCCCACATGCATTTCCACCGCACCTTGCGGCCCGGCGAGCGTTATGCCGGCGGCTGGCGGGGCGGCCCGGAGCTGGTCATCGGCCTTTTGCTGCCGATTTTCGCCTTTGCCGAGCAGGCCTGGAGCGCCCCGTTCTTCTTCTTTGCCGTGACGGGATTGGTCTCGATCGGGGCTATGGGGTTGTCTGGATCGACAAATCCGCTGCCGCGCCGCCAAATCGGACCCGGAAAATAACGGAAAAAGCAATTAAAATTTTAGCTTTTCAAATGCGGCTCAATTCTCTAACTGCGTTTTGAGCCCCTGGCTGTAGCGTCGCCCCCTAGCCGCTACGCGGGCAAACGAAGGGCAGACTTCATGAACACCGATTCGGTGACACGAATCCTTGGGCTGGTCGGCATCTGCGCGCTCTTGAGCGGCTGCGGCGGTCTGAGCACGACCGAACTGGCCAATGCCGACTACGGCTATCCGCGCAGCACCGCCGCGAACGATCCGATGCCGTTCCCCGGCGACGAAGACGCGACGCCCGCCAACGCGCCCTCCACCATAGAAGGCACGGCGCTGCAATGCGTTCCCTATGCCCGCGAGCATTCGGGCATCAATATCCACGGCGACGCCTACACCTGGTGGGACAAGGCCGCCGGCGTCTATGCCCGCGGCGCCACGCCGCTGCTCGGCTCGGTGATGGTGCTCAACGGCTATGCCAAGCGCCGCGCCCATGTCGCGGTGGTGCACACGCTGGTCAGCGCCCGCGAGATCCTGATCAACCACGCCAACTGGCTCGACGACGGCGCGATCTACGTCAACGACCCGGTCAAGGACGTCAGCGCCGACAATGACTGGAGCCAGGTGAAGGTGTGGAACATCCGCACCGGCTCGTGGGGCACCAAGGTCTACAACGTCCAGGGCTTCATCGGCCCCGGCCCCGCCGACGCCAATCCGGTGGTCGCCTCCAACACCTATGGCTTCTACAGCCAGGCCGACCTGATCGCCCGCCAGATAGCCGATTCGAACGACGAGAGCGACGCGCCGGACGATTCCGACAGCGATCGCTGAGCCGGATCAACGAGATAGCGGGAATCTGCGCTATTGCGCCTCGCCCCTCTTTGCGCCACCCCGCGCCGGGCCTATTTTCCCCGCCCTCGCTGGCGCGGTTGGCTGATTTGGCCGCTCCGGCGTTTTCAGCCCGCAGGGGCGTCGCCAACCAACAAGGCCAGCTTCCGCCCCGCCGGATGAGCTCAACCCTGTGACCACGCCCGACACCATCGCGCCGGTTGCGAACGATCCGCTCGCCGGCGTCGAAAGCCTCGGCCACGCGCCCGCCGCCGCGGCGCCGCGCTCGTTCAAGCGCGATGCGCTCTTGACGCTGGGGGCGCTCGGCGTGGTGTTCGGCGACATCGGCACCAGCCCGCTCTACGCCATGCGCGAGACCGTGCTGGCGACCGGCGGCGCCACGCCCGGTCCGACCCCGATCTTCGGCGCCCTGTCGCTGATCCTGTGGGCGCTGATCGTCATCGTGACGCTGAAATACGTGATCCTGATCATGCGCGCCGACAACAACGGCGAAGGCGGCGTGCTCGCGCTCGCCACCCTGGCGCACCGCTCGGCGCGGCTGGGCCGCCGCATCAAGGCGATGATCGGCTTCGGCGCGATCTTGGGGCTCGCGCTGTTCTACGGCGACGGCATGCTGACGCCGGCGATCTCGGTGCTGTCGGCGGTCGAAGGCCTGACCGTGGGCCGCCACGCGCTCGAGCCCCTGGTGATGCCGCTGGCGCTGATCATCCTGGTCGGGCTGTTCCTGATCCAAAGCCGCGGCACGGCGCGCATCGGCCGGCTGTTCGGGCCGGTGATGGTGGTGTGGTTCCTGGTGATGGCGATCCTGGGCGTCAGCTGGATCGTGCGCGCGCCGCAGATTTTGAGCGCGATCAGCCCGCACTACGCCGTCCAGCTCGTGATCACCGAGCCGTGGACCGCTTTCGTCGCGCTCGGCTCCGTCGTGCTGGCGGTGACCGGCTGCGAGGCGCTCTATGCCGACATGGGTCATTTCGGGCGCGGCCCGATCCGCGCCGCCTGGTGGTTCGCGCTGGTCTGCCTGATGCTGAACTATTTCGGCCAGGGCGCCTCGCTGATCGTCAATCCGCACCACGCCGACACCGTGTTCTATTCGATGGCGCCGGCCTGGGCGCATTATCCGATGGTGGGCCTGGCGACGCTGGCGACCATCATCGCCAGCCAGGCGGTGATCTCCGGCGTGTTCTCGATCACCCGCCAGTCGGTGCAGCTCGGCCAGCTGCCGCGCATGGAAATCCGCCACACCTCGATGACCGATTACGGCCAGATCTACGTGCCGCGCATGAACGCGATCCTCTTGGTTGGCGTCGTGCTCATCGTCCTGGTGTTCCGCAGCTCCAGCAATCTCGCCGCCGCCTACGGCATCGCGGTGACCGGCGTCATGGTGATCGACACCTTCCATGTCAGCCTCGTCGCGGCGCGGCAATGGCATTGGGGCGTCAAGCTCGCGGCGGCGATCTTCGCGCCGCTGGCGCTGATCGACGTCACGATGCTGCTCTCCAACATGCTCAAAATCCCGCAAGGCGGCTGGCTGCCGCTCGCCATCGCCGCCGGCGTCTTCGTGGTGATGGAGACTTGGCGCATCGGGCGGCGCGCCCATCAGGAGCGCATCCGCAGCGAGTCGATGCCGATGAACCTGTTCCTGGAACGCGCCGAGAAGTCGCCGCTGCGCGTCGCCGGCACCGCCGTGTTCTTGAGTGCGCGCAACGACGTCGTGCCCGGCGCGCTGCTGCACAATCTCAAGCACAACAAAGTGCTGCACGAGCGCGTCATCCTGTGCAACGTCACGGTCGAGGACCAGCCGCTGGTCTCGGCGCAGAAACGCATCGAGGTCGAAAAGCTCGGCAAGGGCTTTTTCAGCCTGCGCATCCATCACGGCTTCTTCGAGACGCCCGACGTGCCGCGCGCCCTGGCCGAAGCCAAGCCGTTCGGCATCAAGGTCGAGATCGACACCGCCACCTTCTTCATCGGCCACGAGACGCTGGTCCCCGGCGAGCATCCCCAGCTCGGGCGCTGGCGCACCTGGCTCTACATGCTGCTGGCTTCCAACGCGCTGTCGCCGGCGCGGTTCTATCACCTGCCGCCGGGCCGCGTCGTCGAGCTCGGCACCCAGGTGACGATCTAAAGATGAAAACGGCGGGGGCGACCGACTGGCGGCGTGAAGCCGGGCTCACGCTGGGCGCCCTCGGCGTCGTGTTCGGCGACATCGGCACCAGCCCGCTCTACGCCGTCAAGCAGTCGGTGATCGCCGCCGGCGGCGCCTTGCCCGGATCGGCGGCGGTGCTCGGCGCTCTGTCGCTGATCTTCTGGTCGCTCTTGATCGTGGTGACGGTCAAATACGTCGTCTTCATCATGCGCGCCGACAACAATGGCGAAGGCGGCGTGATGGCGCTGGCGGCGCTGGCGCACCGCTCCAGCGGGCTGGGGCGCGGCCTCAAGACCGCGATCGCGCTGGTCTCGCTCGCCGGTCTGGCGCTGTTCTACGGCGACGGCATGCTGACGCCGGCGATCTCGGTGCTGTCGGCGGTCGAAGGCCTCGGCGTCGAGAGCGAAAGCCTCAAAGAGCTGATCCTGCCGCTCACCCTGATCATCCTGATCGGTCTCTTCCTGCTCCAGCGTCACGGCACCGAGCGCATCGGCAAGCTGTTCGGGCCGGTGATGATCGTATGGTTCATCGTCATGGCGCTGATGGGCGGCGCGGCGATCGCGCGCAATCCGGAAATCCTCAAATGCGTCAACCCCTGGTACGGCATCGCGCTGTTCGTCGCCGAGCCGTGGACGGCGTTCGTCGCCTTGGGCTCCGTCGTCCTCGCGGTGACGGGGTGCGAGGCGCTCTACGCCGACATGGGCCATTTCGGCCGCCGCCCGATCCGCAACGCCTGGCTGTTCTTCGCCTTGCCGGGATTGCTGCTCAATTATTTCGGCCAGGGCGCGCTGGTGCTGTCAGATCCGCATGCGGCGGAGAACACGTTCTACGCCCTGGCGCCGCATTGGGCGCACTATCCCGTCGTCGTGCTGGCGACTTTTGCGACGATCATCGCCAGCCAGGCCGTGATCTCCGGCGTGTTCTCGATCACCCGCCAGGCAGTGCAGCTCGGCCAGCTGCCGCGCATGGAGATCAAGCACACCTCGGCCACCGAATACGGCCAGATTTACGTGCCGCGCATCAACGCCATGCTCGCGGTCGGCGTGGTGCTGATCGTGCTGATCTTCCGCACCTCCGATGCCCTGGCCGCGGCCTATGGCATCGCGGTGACGGGCGTCATGGTCATCAGCACCTTCCTGGTCGCCGTCGTCGCCGTGCGCCAATGGCAGTGGCGCCTGCCCGTTGTGATCGCGGTGTTCGGCACGCTCGGCGTCGTCGATCTCGCCTTCCTGTCGTCGAACACCCTCAAAGTGATACAAGGCGGCTGGCTGCCGCTTGCCATGGCGGCGATGGTGTTCGTCCTGATCGACACCTGGCGCATCGGCCGCCGCGTGCATGTCGACCACATGCGCGACGGCACGCTGCCGATCGATCTCTTCCTCGCCCGCGCCCCGGCCGAACGCGTCGCCGGCACCGCGATCTTCCTCGCTGCCCGCACCGATGTGACGCCGGGCCCGATGCTGCACAGCCTCAAGCACTACCATGTGCTGCATGAGCGCGTCGTGCTCGCCAGCATCACGGTGGACGACATTCCGGTCGTGCCCGCGGCGCGCCGGGTCGAGTTCAACAAGCTCGGTAAGGGCTTCTTCGAGGTCAAGATCCGCTACGGTTTCTTCGAGCTGCCCGACGTGCCCAAGGCGCTGGAGCGCTGCCGCGCGCTCGGCCTGGCGCTCGATCCCGACACCTCCACCTTCTTCCTTGGCCGCGAAACGCTTGTCGCCGGCACTCATCCGGACCTGAAAAGCTGGCGCATTGCGCTCTACATGTGGCTGGCGTCGAACGCACTGGCTCCGGCCCGCTTCTTCAACCTGCCGCCGGGGCGTGTGGTGGAGCTGGGCACCCAGATCACGATCTGATTTGGTCCTCCCCCTTTGTTAAGGGGGAGGTGCCGAGCGAAGCGAGGCGGAGGGGGCCCAGCGCCGCGAAGCGGCGCTCAGCGACGGCTCCTGCTGCTGCTTGCGTTGAACGAAGGCATTGGCGAGATTTCCTCATGCGCACGCTGACCCTTCTCGCATTGCTCTTGTTCGCCACCCACGCTCTCGCCGCACCGCAAGTCACGATCGCGCAAGGCACGCTCAGCGGCGCAACTGCGGACGGCGTCGACTCTTACAAGGCGATCCCTTACGCCGCGCCGCCGGTCGGTACGCTGCGCTGGCGCGAGCCGCAACCCGCGCCGTCGTGGAGCGGCGCGCGCGACGCCACCGGTTTCGGTCCCGCCTGTCCGCAGACCGTGACCGAAGGCATGATGGCGCGCGCCAATCTTCCGCAGAGCGAAGACTGCCTCACCCTCAACATCTGGTCGCCGCAGCAGCGCAGCGCGAAGCTGCCGGTGATGCTGTGGATTCACGGTGGCGGCTTCACCAATGGCAGCGCCGCGCTACCGCTCTATGACGGCGCCGCGCTGGCGCGCCATGGCGTGGTGCTGGTGAGCCTCAATTACCGCCTCGGCCGCCTCGGCTTCTTCGCGCATCCGGGCCTCAGCGAAGGCCCCAATTTCGGCCTCGCCGACCAGGTCGCGGTGCTCAAATGGGTTCAAAAGAACATCGCGGCGTTCGGCGGCGATCCCGCCAATGTGACGATCTTCGGCGAATCCGCCGGCGGCGACAGCGTCGCGCTGCTGATGACCATGCCGGCGGCCAAGGGCCTGTTCGCCAAGGCGCTCAGCGAATCCGGATCGGTTCTGTTCGATCCCACCGTGCTGGCCGACGCGCGCAAGGACGCGCTCGCCTTTGCCGCCAAGCTCAACGCCTCCGGCATCGAGGCGCTGCGCGCCGCGTCCGTGGCGCAGATATTGACCGACGGCGATGGCGGTCCGATCGTCGACGGACGTTCGCTGCTGGCGCCGCCGCCGGTCGCCTTCGCACGCGGCCACTTCGCAGCCGTTCCGTTCCTGATCGGCACCAACTCCGACGAGGGTTCGCAGATTCGCGGCGATACCGGTTGGCTCACCAAGCCGCTCGGCGACCAGCTGGCTTCCATCCGCGCGCTTTACGACGCCGACGGCAAGCTCAGCGACGACGACTTCGCGCGCCAGCTCTTCAACGACCGCTTCTTCGCCGGCGCCGCGCGCCTGCTCGCCGGCTGCACCGCGCCCGCCGCGCCGACTTACGTCTACCGTTTCGCCTTCCTGTCGGCCCGCGCCCATATGCGCGGCGAGACCGGCGTGCCGCATGGCGGCGAGATGCCGTTCGTCTTCGGCCTCGGTCCGCTCGCCGCCTTCGCGCCGCCGCAGGACAAGGCGACGGTCGACCTGATGCAGGCCTATTGGACCAATTTCGCCAGGACCGGCGATCCCAACGGCGCCGGCTTGCCGCCATGGCCGAAATTCGCCGGACCCAAGCCGCAGACCCTGGTGATCGACGATGCGCCGCACGCCGTCGCCGATTTCCGCAAGGTCCAGCTCGACATCACGCTGCGACAGTGGTCGCAGCGCTCGGGTCAGCGCCTGCCCTGAACGCCGCAAATTCGCCATTAACCATGCCGAAGCTCGCCCCGTTGTCCACGCAACGGGGGTTCACGATGAAAGAAGCCTGGCTCAAATATGGCGGCGTCGCCGTGGCTGCCGCACTGGTCATTCTGTTCGCGACCAATCCCACCCAAGCGCAGTTCAAGGTCTATGTCAGCGGCGCCAATCCCGGCTTCTTCGCCGGGCTCGTCAATTCGATGACCTGCGACGACGTCCAGACCAGCGATTGGTACATCTTCTCCAATTACGAGCACCGCTGCATGACCGAGATGCAGCAATGCACCGGCGTCTTCAATCAGTTCGTCTGCGGCAAGGTCAAACCCAAGGTCGAACCGGCGACACCGGCCTAGTTAGTCCAGCGCATAGACCAGCGCTTTGAGATACGCGGTCTCCGGCAGCAGCGGATGCACCGGATGGTCCGGCCCGGCGCCCGCCTGGCGGATCAGCGCCGCGCGGCGGCCGTTGCGCGCGATGCCGGCGGCGCATTCGGCGGCGAAACGCTCCGCCGCAATGTTGTGCGAGCACGACGCCAGCAGCAGCAGGCCGCCTGGCGCCGTCGCCTGCGCCGCCAGCCGCGCCAGCTTGCGATAGGCCTTGGCTCCCGGCTCCAGATCCTTGCGTGCTCGCACGAAGGGCGGCGGATCGGCGATCACGATGTCGAACACTTCCTTCGCCGCCGCCAGCCGCTCCAATTCCTCGAACACGTCGGCTTTCACCGCCTTGATCGCCACGCCGTTCGCCGCCGCCGACTCCTCCGCCAGGGTCAGCGCCGGCGCCGACGAGTCGAGGCAGATCACTTCGCCCGCGCCGGCCTTGGCCGCCGCAAGTCCGAACCCGCCGCTGTAGCTGTAGGCGTCGAGCACGCTCTTGCCCTTGGCAAGCCCCGCCATGAAGGCGCGGTTGTCGCGCTGGTCGTAGTACCAGCCGGCCTTCTGCCCCGCCGTAAGATCGGCGAAGTAGCGCACGCCGTTCTCCTCGACCGCAATGCGCCCCGCTTCGCCCTTGGCAGCGCGAACCTCCTCGCCAAGCCCTTCCAGCGCCCGTGCCGGCGCGTCGTTGCGCAGGATGACGTTGGCCGGCGCAATCGTCTTCTCCAGCGCCGCCAGCAGCGGCTCGGTCAGCGCGTCCATCCCGGCGGTGTTGCTCTGCACCGTCACTGTGTCGCCGAAGCGGTCGATGGTCAGCCCCGGCAGGCCGTCGCCTTCGGCATGGATCAGCCGGTAGAACGGCCGCGCATAGATCGCCTCGCGCAGCTGCAAGGCGCGTTCGATGCGGCGCACGAAGAAGCCGGTGCCGATGACGACATCGGGTTTGGGCTCCAGCAGCCGCACCCCGATCAGGCTCTTGGAATTGAAATAGCCGGTGCCGAGCGGCTGGCCGTCGTCGAACAGCACGTTGACGACGCTGCCCGGCGTGAGCGCCTTGGCGGCGGCGTCCATCTGGATTTCGTTGGAGAACACCCAAGGCGCGCCGGCGCGGGCGCGGCGGCCTTCCTTGGGCTTCAGGCGGATGGTCCTATGGGACGCCAAGGGCGGCTCGCAACTGTTGTTCGGTGATGCCCAGCGACTGCGCCGCGGCGGCAAGATCGGGCGGCGGCGGGCCCAGCGCGGCGCGCAAGCGCTCCTCGCTGATATGCAACGCCGCCGCCGCCTTGGCGAGATCGGGACCGCCGCCTTGCGGTGCCAGGCCCATGCGTCCGCGCGGCAGCCGTCCGCTGATCGCCATCACATTCGCCAGCGTGTAAGCGCCGCGCAGGCAGCCGATAGTGTAGGGAAAATCCCAGGTCGCGTGATAGTGGTACATCGTCACGCGCTTGCCATTCCATTCGATCGCGTGTGTGTGGCCATGACAGGCGTCGAGATCGGCGCTGGCCAGCAGCTTGCCGCCTTCGCCATAGCGTCCGTAGATTCCGAATCCGTCCAGCGCATAGCCCACCAGCGCCGAATGGCCGTCGGCCAGGCGCTTGTCGTCGATGCAGGTCGAGATCGAGTGATAGTGATAGACGCCGGCCTGCTGCGGATGGCCCTGGCATTTGTCCTGCGTCTCGTGCGCCACCGCATCGTGCCCCGGCGCGTCCAGCGCATTGAACAGCACCGAGCCCGACAGCAGGATGCCCACCGCGCCGGGCGCGCAGCTCGGCGCCGCCGCCAACACCGGATCGGCCGGCAGGGTTACGTCGAAGCTCTGCGCCGCGATGGCGTTGGGATTGCGGTCGTACTGAAAAGCCGTGCTGTTCGCAGGAACGGGAAACACGCCGGTGCCGTGCGTCGGCAGGTCGTTGAGCGAAAAGATGCGCTGCGCGCCGTCCAGCCGCATGCTGTAGCGCGACGGCCAATGCACGTCGCCCGGCACCACCGCCTTGGCGGTGAAGTCGAAAGTCCCATCGGCCTTGATCCACGGGCCGTTGCGCTGCGGCCCGCCGCCATTGGGATCGACGCGGCAGGCCCAGATCCAGCCCACTTTCGGCGCGGTGGAAATCTTGCCGTCGCCCAGCGGCAGCCGCGTGAGATCGGCGTCATGCGCCGCCGCCGCGCCGGTCAAGGCGGCGAACAGGATCAGGCTGCGGGCAAGCGCATGCATGGGCCCCGGTTAGCACGGCGCCCGCGGCCTGACCACCCGATCAGGCACCGATCTTGGCGGCGGCGATGGCTTCCCACGCCTTGCGCCGCGCTTCGTTCGGCGCGCTCGTCATGTGCGGTCCGCCGTCGCCGAAGATCATGGTGCCGCGCTTCTTGGGCTCGTAGCGCAGCCAGGCGGTCGAATCGTCGGCCGACGGATTGCCCGCTTTCGCGAACGCGATCCAGGCGTCCATCATCGCATTCGACAGCGCTTCGGCTTCTTCGCCTTGCCCGAAGAACGGCGCCGCGCCCTTCATCCGCATCGTGCCGAACATGAAGCCGAGCTCCAGCGCGTGGCATGAGCCCAGCGCCCCACCCAGCATCGGCGACGCCCAGTCGAAGCGATAGCCATAGACCGGGGCATGCGCGCCCTGCGCGTCCAGCAGGCGCGTCGCCGGCACGAAGAAGGTGTGGTCGGTGTTGAGGTCGTTCCAGCGCTCGAACGGCGAGCCGGCCGTGTACGCCGCCAACAGCGCGTCGGCATGCTCCTCGCCCACCATCTTGGCGGTCAGCCGGCGCAGCCCCGGCTCGTCGAGGTTCTTGATGTTCTGCGCCGCGATGGTGAACAGCTTCCATTCGTCGCGCGTCGTGCCCGTCATCACCGGCACGCCGGCAGCCGAGCCTTCGGCGACCAGTTCGATGGCGCGGCGCGGCAGCACGCTGCCGTCGATGGTTGGGCCGAACGGCATGCCGCCCGACTCGCGCGGCAGCGCCAGCAACTCCTTCTGGATGTCGAGAATGCTCTCCCATGGCGCGGTCAAGGGATCGGCGCCGGCCAATTTATCGAGCACATGCTTGCCGACTTTCGCCGACACGTCGCGGGCATAGCCGATGTCGCTCGCCCCCGATTGCGGGATCGCCTTGTGGAACAGCCCGCGCGCGCTTGGGCAGGCGAGCAGGGCGCCCACGCTCATGCCGCCGGCGCTCTCGCCGAAGATCGTGACGTTGTCCGGATCGCCGCCGAACGCGGCGATGTTGTCCTTCACCCAGCGCAGCGCCTGGATCTGGTCGGCGAGGCCTTCGGCGCCGGTGCCCGGCAGCTTGCCGCCGCTAGCGTCGCGCAGGTTGAGGAATCCGAACGCGCCGAGCCGGTAGTTGATCGTCACCAGCACGATATCGCCGCGCGGCACCAGATATTTGCCGTTATAGGTTCCGACGCTGCTGGCGCCGGTGACGAAGGCGCCGCCGTGAATCCACACCATCACCGCACGCTTGGCGTCGTCGCAGCCCGGCGTCTGCACGTTGAGATAGAGGCAGTCTTCCGAGCGCGTGCCCGGCGTGCCGCCCAGCACCTCGCCCGAAGGGCTCGCCACCTGCGGCGCGATGTTGCCGAAGCGCGACGCGTCGCGCACCCCGGCCCAACCCTCGGCGGCTTCCGGCATTTGCCAGCGCAGCGGTCCCACCGGCGGCTTGGCATAGGGGATCCCGTTGAAGCGCAGCACGCCGTCGCGCGCCACGCCGGCAAGCTTGCCCTCGGCGATCTCGACATTTGCGGAAACTACCTGGTCCATCTTCGTCCCCTGTTTTCTCGCCGTTTACCGGGCGGCCTGAAGCTGGGCCCATGATCCCTTTGCGATGGGCGATGCGCAAGCAGGCTTGGGTTTAACGCCATGTTGACTGTCCAATCGCATAGTCCGGCCATGCCGGCAGAAGCCACAAGCGGGGTCCTCAAGGCGTTCAACGAGCGGGCCAAAGCCTCCGGCTGGCCGTTCCAGTGCCATCCCGCCGGCGGCTTCGAACGCGCCGAGCTCAACAAGGCCTTGGAGCTGTGGCGGGAGAAGGCCGGCGGCCGTCCCATGCCCGCCCGCGCCGATATGACGGCGCGCGCCATGAAGCCGTTCCTCACCAACATGTCCTTGCTGGAGCGGATCGAGGTTGGCGGCGCGCTACGCTACCGCGTCCGCCTGCACGGCTCGGCGCTGGCGCGCTATTCCGGCGACAGCACCGGCAAATTCCTCGAAGATGTCGTCCAGGCCGAACGCTTCGACGGCTACCGCAGTCTCTACGACGCGCTGCTCGCCCATGGCGCGCCGCTGCGCGTCGTCAGCCAGTACCAGGCGCCGGAGATCGAATATCTCACCGGCGAGACCTTGCTCGCGCCGCTCGCGGTGCCCGCCGCGGCGACGCCGCTCATTTTGTCGGTGACTTATGCCAAGCCGCGTATCGAAGTCGCCGGCGGCATCGACGCGCTGCGCCTCAGTCCTCAGGCTTAAGCGCGCTTAACCGCGGCTGCTTACATATGTTTCGCCTGCGGCGTTAAGAATTTGGCCATGCCTTGGGCACACCCTTCGCGCATGGAAGACCCCGCGCAAGCGTTGAACGCCATGTCCAAACGAGAAGGCTGGTCCATGCGCGCCGACACCGAGCTGAACTTCGACGCGCCCGAGCTCAACGATCTGCGCACGGTGTGGGACGAGAAAGTAGCCGCCGCCGGCGGCCTGCCGTCGCGCGAGGATTTCGACGCCCGTACCCTCAAGCCGTTCCTGCGCCACGTCTCCATCGTCGAGCGCGCCGAACATCCCGCCGGCCGCATGAGCTATCGCTACCGCTTCTACGGCAGCGCCCTGGCGCAGCGCTTCGGCGAGCAGACCGGCCAGTTCCTCGAAATGTCGGTGCCGCTCGACCGGCTGACGCGCTGGATCAAGGCGTATGACGCAGTGCTGGAGGCGGGCCGGCCGATGCGCTTCCTCTCCTATTTCGAGATTCCGCGCGTCTCCTATCTCAACGGCGAAAGCTTTTCGGCGCCGCTCGCCAACGGCAACCGTAAGCCCAACACAATCCTCGCCTGCACCTACTTCACGCCCAAAATCGCGCTCGCGGCGCAGAGTGCCTAAGCGCCCATCACCGTGAAGCCCGCGCGCGGGAAGTGCACCACGACCTCGCCGACCGCCGGATCGCTGCGCCGAATCGCGATCTCATGCGCATTGCTGAACACGATCTCGCCGGCGATCGGGTCGCGGCCGTAATCGTCGGCCGAAACCTTCACCTTGTCGCCCGGCTTGCGGCCATTGGGGTCGTTGGGGTCGGCCGCTGCCGCCGCGTCCGAGGTCGCGGCCTTGGCAACCGCCAGCGCTTGCGCCGGCGTCATGTCTTGGGAGGTGCCGTGGCCGATAGCGCGGACGCGCTCGTACCACGCCTGGACATGGGCAAATTCCGCGATCGTCTCCTTGGCCTTGTGCGGCAGCGCGTTGGCGATGAACCACGGGTTCATGAAGGCATGGATGTCGGCGAGTCCCGGCCTGTCGCCGCCCCAAAAATGCCGCCCATCCGACAGCTGGTCGTCGAGGAAGCGGGTGTGGGCCCGGTATTGGTCGCGCATGAACGGCACCGCGGCCTTGAGCGCCTCGGAGGAGAAGCCGCCGCCGCTCATCGCGGCGCGGTCTTTCTTGAAATCTTCCGGCACATGATCGCCGATCTCGCCGAAGATGATCGCGACCGCCGCCTGGAAGATTTGCCGGTCGGCCCAGAAGCCCAGGCCGTAAGGTGCGCCCTGGTTCTGCGGCGACAGGCTGGGGGTGGGGTGGCGCCGCTCCAGTTCGCGCAGGATGATCTGGCTGTCGCAGAAGATGTCGGCACCGATCTGCATCACCGGGATTTTGCGGTAGCCGCCGGTGAGCGGGATCAGGTCGGGCTTGGGCATGATCACCGGCTGGATCACCGAGCGCCAGGAAAGCCCCTTGATCCCGAACGCGACCCGCACCTTCTCGGAGAACGGCGAGTTCGGATAATTGTGGAAGATGATCTCGTGGGACATGGGTTTCTCACTCTTGTGCATGATCGCCGAGCGCCGCCTGCCACGCCGAAGCGCAGCGAAGGCGGGTCAGCTCAACTCGTTCGAGAACCGGATGTTGTTGTTCTTCATGCCTTCCAGTACGACGTCGATGCCGCCGGAGCGGATCATCCATTCCAGGCGGTGATCGCGGTATTCGCGCTTGAACAAGCCGCTTTGTACCGCGCCGGCGACGTTCGCCATCTGCGCCAGCACCGCCGCCGCCGCGCCCGCCGCCTTCTGCACCGAGGGCCGCGCATTGGCGCGCTCCAGCCATTGGCTCAAGTTTGAGCCCTTGTCCGGCGCAAAGCCGCTGCCCAAGGCGCCGTTCAGATAGGGCACGACCGAAAGATCGGCCCAGCCGAAGCTCTCGCCGTTGAACCACGGCTTGCCGCCGAGCTGCCGCGACAGCCACTGATAGATGCCGCGCGCCTGCTGCGCCGCATGCGCTTCGATAGTGCGGGCGCGCTCACCCTCGGCGCGCTTGAACCAGCGGATTTCGCCCATGCCCCAGTTGATCGGCTCGAAATGCGTGTCCATCACTTCTTCGATGGTGCGCGCGGCCGAGCGGTCGGCCGCGCTCCTGGGCAGCAGCGGCGGCGTGGGCCATTTGTCCTCGATATATTCCAGGATGATGGTCGAATCGAACACCGCGAAGCCGTCATCGATCAGCGCCGGCACTTCGCCGCGCGGATTGGCTTTGAGGAATTCCAGGTCCGGCTGGCCGCTGCCGATCGCGGCGGGCATCTTGGCCTCATAGGCGATACCCTTCTCGTCGAGCGCGATCTTGACTTTCTGGGCATAGGGGCTGAGCGGATGCTCGTAGACGATGATGGTCATTACTTTTTGTCCTTCCACAATTGCGCCATCCAGCCGAACAGCGTGGCGGCGTCCGACGGCGTGTCCTTCGATCCGAATTCGCGGTAGAGCGTCGCGACGTTGATGGCGATGCGCTCGGCGTCGCCCCAGCCGGCGAAATCGTCGAACGCGATGGAGCGCGCCGCTTCCAGCGCGCCAAGGCCGGCGTCATAGCGCTGCTTCGCCTCGCCATGGATGTAGTCGAGATAGTCGCGCACGCGGCCGACGCCCTTCTTGTCCGTGATCGGCCCGTGCCCCGGCACGATGGTCTCGACGTCCATATCCAGGATCGCATCGCAGGCCGCGATCCAGTTCTCCACCGGCCCCGCCCACATGATGGGGTGGCCGTCGATGAACAGGATGTCGCCTGTAAAAAGGGTCTTGTCCGCCGGCACATGGACGAGCGCGTCGCCGCCGGTATGGGCCGGGCCGACCTCGATCAAGTCGACGCGCTTCGACCCGACCTGCCGCGAGATTTCGCCGGTGAAGGTCGTGTCCGGCGCGCGCACCGAACAGTTCTCGAAATCGAAATCGCCGAAACAGTGCACGAGGTACTCGCCGGTCACGCCCATCTTCGGCGCTGCCTTCATCCACTGCGCCAGGCCGCGCGGCGTCTCGTGCTTCATCGCTTCGGCGGCGCCCACCGTCGCCACGATCTCGCAGTCCAGGCAGCCATTGCCGTAGCAGTGATCGCCGTTGTGATGGGTGTTGACCAGCGTCCCGATCTTCGCTGCCGACACCTTCCTGAAACCGTCCAGCATCGCCCGCGTATGCGCGGTGTCGAACATGGTATCGACCAGCAGCGCCTCGCCGCCATCGGTCACCAGCCCGGCGTTGGAGAACCCCCAGCCGCCGTCTGGCTGCAGATAGGCGAAGGAGCCGTTGCCGAACGCCACCACGCCGGGCTCATAGCTCGCCTTGCGAAAGCTCAGTCCCATGCTAGTACCTCTCCGTCATCCTGAGGTGCGAGCGCAGCGAGCCTCGAAGGATGACCGATTAGGGCGTGGGCTGCACTTTGACGCAAGCTATTTGAGGAACGACATGATCCAGGCTGTGATTTGGGATTTCGGCGGCGTGTTCACGACCTCGCCGTTCGAGGCCTTCGCCCGCTACGAAACCGAGCGCGGCATCCCCGTCGGCACCATCCGCAAGATCAACTCGACCAACCACGAGCACAATGCCTGGGCCCAGTTCGAGCAGTCCAAGGTCGACATCGACGGCTTCGACAAGCTTTTCGCTGCGGAAGCCGCAAGCCTCGGCCACACCATTCCGGGCCGCGACGTCCTTCCGCTGCTGGCGGGGGATTTTCGCCCCGACGTGATCGAGGCGCTGCGCCGGGTCAAGGCCGCCGGCCTCAAGACCGGCTGCATCACCAACAACATGCCGCACAACGCCGCCGGCGGCACCGCCGCCGGGCGCTCGCTCTATTCGCAGGACATCATGAAGATGTTCGACATCATCATCGAGAGCGCCAAGGTCGGCATCCGCAAGCCCAATCCGCGCATCTACGAGATGATGTGCGAGCAGCTGGGCGTCGCGCCGCCGGCCTGCGTCTTCCTCGACGATCTGGGCGGCAACCTCAAGCCCGCCAAGGCCATGGGCATGACCACGATCAAGGTCGAGAGCGGTCCGCAGGCCATCGCCGAGCTCGAAGCTGCGACAGGGTTGACGCTAGGATAGGGACGCCGCTTCCGGGGCAAGGCCGATGTTCCGTGTCGACGCCGCCGATCTCGCGCAATACCTCGCCTTCGATCCGGTGCGCACGCCGGAGCTGGAAAAGCTCCATCATGCCCTACGCGCCGCGGCGCCGCGTCTCAAGCGTTACTTTCACAAGGGCACGCCGGCGGGCGCCGCCGGCATGCGCATGAAGATGATCGGCTACGGCGCCTTCCACTACACCGCCGGCAACGGCGAACGGGTGGAATGGCCGACCATCGGCGTCGCGCTGCAGAAAAACTATATCAGCGTCTATATCGCGCTGACGCTCGACCGCCGGCCGCTGGTCGCGCGCCATGCCAAGAAGCTGAACGCGCTGCGCGCCGCCGACTACAATTTCAGCTTCGAGCGTTTCGATGATCTCAATCCCGAGACGGTCGGCCTGCTCTTCACCGACGCGGCAAGGATCATAGAGACTGACCCGGAAAACCCCATCCGCTGCATGCAGCGGGAGTAGCACGCGGAGCCGCGGAGGACCGAATGTCGTCTCCGCGGCTCCGCGTGAAACCCTGCTTACTGCATCCGATGCAGCGCACACAGCTTGTTGCCGTCCGGATCGCGCAGATAGGCGAGATAGAGCTTGCCCAGGCCGCCTTCGCGCACGCCCGGCGGGTCCTCGATCGAGGTGCCGCCATTGGCGACGCCGGCGGCGTGCCAGGCATCGGCTTCCGCCGCCGATTTCGCCGCGAAGCCGATGGTGCCGCCATTGGCATGGGTCGCGCCCTTGCCGTCGATCGGCTTGGAGATCGCGAACACGCCGGCCGGCGACATGTAGAACAGCCGGCCATTGGGATCGGTGACCGCCGGGCCGAAGCCCAGCGTGCCCAGAACCGCGTCATAGAACTTCTTCGACCGGGCGATGTCGTTCGATCCGATCATGATATGCGAAAACATTATGCGTCCCTTCCTTGGTAGGTGTTGAACTTCAGCCCCAGCTCGCCGGGATTTTCGTCGCGCGCTGGTTGACCAGCAGCTTGGCGCGCCGCGCCTTTTCTTCGTCCGACAGCTTCGAGGTGTCCTCGACATGCTCGGGCGCCATCGTCGCTTCCATCGCCTTCTTCACCGCCGGGCGCGCTTCCATGCGCTCCATCCAGCGTTTGATGTTGGGAAATTCCTCCAGATCGATCTTGCGCAGCCTGTAGCCGCTCGCCCAGGGATAGCAGATCATGTCGGCGATGCTGTATTCGCCCGCCGCCAGCCAGTCCTTCTTGTGCAGGCCCAGATTCATCACGCCATAGAGCCGGTGCACCTCGTCGGAGAACCGCGTCACGGCATAGCGCAGATCGCCGTTCTCGGCGTTCTGCGAGGCGCGGAAGAAATGGCCCTGCTCGCCGAACTTCGGCCCCTGATTGCCCATCTGCCACATCACCCATTGCACGACGTCGTATTTCTTGTGCGTCTCCTGCGGATAGAAGCGGCCTTCCTTCTCGGCGATGTACATCATGATCGCGCCCGATTCGAACAGCCGCACCGGTTCGCCGCCGCCTTTGGGCGCCGTGTCGACCAGCGCCGGCATGCGGTTGTTGGGCGAGAATTTCAGGATGTCGGGGTTGAACTGGTCGCCGCGCCCGATGTTCATCGGCACTATTCTGTGCGCCACGCCCAGCTCCTCCAGAAGGATCGTGACCTTCTTGCCGTTCGGCGTCGGCCAATAGTGAAGTTCGAGCATTTGTATCTCCCGGATGACGGATGCAAAGCTTAGCATGACGTTCCGCACGCGCTGCGCTAATCTGTGCAACCCCCTCATTACAACAATCAAGGAAACGTCAATGACCATTTCGATGTATCAGGTATCGGTGCCGGTGTTCGTGCGCAATCTGACGGCGCTGAACGGCGTCTTGGACAAGGCCGCGGCCTTCGCCGAGGCCAAGAAGTTCGACCAGGGCGTGCTGCTGAACACGCGGCTCTATCCCGACATGTTCCCGCTCGCCGTCCAGGTCGGCCAGGTCTGCACCCATGCCGCGCGCGGCGTCGCCCAGCTGTCCGGAATGCCGCAGCCGGAGTTTCCGCAGGCCCCCGACGCCACCATCGCGGCGCTCAAGGAACGCGTCGCCAAGGCGCTCGATTTCGTGAAGAGCGCGACACCGGCGCAGCTCGACGGCACCGAGGACAAGGACATCGTGCTGAAATTCGGCACCCGCGAAATGCCGTTCAAGGGCCAAGCCTTCCTGGTCGGCTTTACGCTGCCGAACTTCTTCTTCCACTACACGACGGCGTACAACATCCTGCGCAGCCTCGGCCTCGAAGTCGGCAAGCGCGACTTCATGGGCGCACCGTAGGTCGTCATCCTTCGAGACTCGCGGAGTTTATCCTCGGGCGGGCCTTTGGCCCGACCCGGGGGCTCGCACCTCAGGATGACGGCTAAAAGGTCTCGTCATGCTGAGGTGCGCGGGCAAAGCCCGCGCCTCGAAGCACGCACACTCTAGCCGCAGGCATCCTCGAGCCCGGTATCGCTCTCGCCAACCGGCCCGATCTGTTTGCCGGCCGGCGAGAACAGCCACAGCCAGTCGAACGAGCCTTCGAACACGAAATAGCGGTGCTGCGCCACGATCAGGGCGTCGCGATAGCGCGCGTCGCGGCAGCGGTTCAGCACCTGTAAGCCGTTGCCGGGGAGGAAATAGCGTTCCTTGCCCGTCTTGAAATCGTAGACATGGATCGCGCCGGAGGTCGCCCAGGCCGGGGTCTCGAAATAGAGCAGGCGCCCGTCGGACGAGAATTGCATGCTGTCGAACGCGCACAGCGTCTTCTCCACGTCGGAATTGCCTTTGAGCCCCAGCAACCGCAAGGCGCCGCTGCCGTCGGCGGCGACGCTCCACAACTCCTGCGCCTTGGTCGTCGTCGCCTCGGCGGCGCAATCCTCCAGCGGCTTGCCGCCGGTCAGGCGCAGGAACACGACGCGCTTGCCGTCCGGCGACAGCACCGGATCGAAGTCCCGCCCGCCATGGGTGATCGGCTTGCCGTCCAGCACGATGTTGCCGTTCACGGCATCCACCGTCGCGGCCTGCGCCGCCGACGCAAATAGGAGCACGGCAAGCGAAAAAATGGCGCGCATGATCGTCCCCGTCTTCACCGGGAGGATGCACGGTGAATACGGCGGGTGTTAGGCGAAATCGTTCGCCAACGCCTCGCGCACCGCCGCCGGCATCACCGCCATGTGGCCGTAATTGGGATGCGCCGTGCCGATCACCACCGGCTTCGCTCCGGCGCGGAACGCCGCGACCTGCTGCGGCGTGAAGGTGAAGCGCAGCCAGTGCACCGACGAGGTCTTGCCGTCCGCCGTGGTGCGGTCCTCATAGTCGGTCGGCGCGCCTTTGATCCGCTCCCTGCCGATGTCCAGGAACACGCTGTCCTCGACATGGCCGAGCTTGCGCAGTTCGCGGTCGCGGCGCTCGGCATCCTCGATCTCGATCATCAGTGTCGCGATCAGCTCGTGCCCTTGCGGGATCAGCGGATTGTAGGCGTCGAGCTCGCCGGCGACCTGTTCCGCGCCGCCCTTCTCGATGCGCAGCATCTCGTGCACCTGCAGCCACATCGAATCGTAGTTCTCGAAGGTGAAGGTGGCATAAGGCCCGACCTCCATCCGCCGGTTCTTCTTGGCCGCGATCGACGCCGCGCGCAGGTCGTTGCGCCGCGCGTTGTACTGCACGTCGGAAAGGATGTCGGCGGGCGTAATCCTACGTTCGGCGAGAGACATCAGGCGGGCTCCAAAAGGCCATAAGCGCGCGCGATGATCTCGATCGGGTGCTCGGGCTCGCGCACTGCCGGCTGTTTCCCCTCCTTCGCCGCCAACGCCCCGACCTGCTGCACGATATGCTGCGCCGCCAGCGGGCAATCGCTGACGATGTGACCGCGCGCTTGTTGGTTCGCGGTGCGGAACACCGGCCGTCCCACCTTCACCGCCAGATCGTGCGTCGGCTTGACGACGCCGAAGGTGCCGCCATGGCCCGAGCAGCGCTCGATTACGTCCACCGGCGTGTCCGGGATCAGGCGCAGCATCTCGGCCGCCTTGGGGCCCATGTTCTGCGCCCGCGCGTGACAGGCCAGGTGCACCGTGACGCCTTCGGGCAGCGCGGTCAGCCCCGGCGGCAGCCCTTCCTTCTTGGCGACGTCCACGACGTATTCGTCGATGTCGAAGGTCGCCTCGGCGACGCGCTTGACGTCTTCGTTCTGCGGCACGATCAGCGGCCATTCGAATTTCAGCATCAGGCCGCAACTCGCGGTCAGCGCCACGATGTCGTAGCCGTCGTCGATCAGCTTGACCAATTCCTTCGACACTTTCGCCGCGTTCTTGGCGACGCGTTCCAGCTCCGCCTGCTCCAAAAACGGCATGCCGCAGCAACCGGGATAGGCGACCTTGGTCTCGACGCCGATGTGATTGAGCACCGCGCGCGCCGCCAGTCCGGTCGCCGGCTTGTTGTAATTGACGAAGCAGGTGGCATAGAGCGCCGCCTTGCGCTTGCCAAAGGCAGGTGCCGCCCTGTTCGCGTGGATCGGATCGCCCTTGTCGGCGCTCACGAAGGTGCGGGTGTGGAATTTCGGCAGCTGCGCCGTGCGGTCGATCCCCGCCACCGCTTCCATCGCCGGCCGCGTCAATTTGTTGTCGAGGCTCGAGGCCCAGTTGATCGCCGGCGAAGCGAAGCGCGCCAGCGTGCCGTTGCGGTCCATCTCCGCGAGTTGCTGCTGGGTGAAGCTGGTCTTGCCCTGTTTGGCTTCGACGGCGCGGGCGCGCAGGATCAGGTGTGGGAAGTCGAGCTGGAATTCATGCGGCGGCACATAAGGGCACTTGGTCATAAAGCACATGTCGCACAGCGTGCA